>NZ_FMWY01000050.1:0-4149 GCF_900103145.1 Nitrosospira sp. Nsp18
AATCATCTTCGATGCACTAAAATGAATTCCTTTCCTTATGGCACAACGTTAACTGCAAAACTGTTTCGGTAACCTTTTTCTATGGCGCAACGCGTTGGCTACAAACGCGCTCGCCAAGGCACCCCGATTATGCGGCGGCCGACCTCATACCGCACCAGGCCGATTCGACGAATTCTTCGGACCGCACCCATTCCAGCGTATGAATCACCTTCTCCAGCTTTGGTGTCAGCGAACTCACTCCCAATCTCAATTCAGGTATCAACTCATGCTGAACCACTCGCCACCGTTGTATGATTCCGTTTCGTTGCGTAGTATTCATGTGGGCGTATAGATGAAGTATTCAGAAACTCCATCTTGCCAGCAATGGCGCCCATCTCTACTCCATTCGCCAGTTAATCCCGCTCAAGCGGGGGGGTTGCAAGAAACTCGAATGTAAATCAAAACGAGGAGAAACAATTGACTCTGAAAACCCTTCTTTGGATCTTGTTGATATTTGCGCTTGTGGCAATAATTCGGACTTCGAGTCGTAACGCCAAGTGGGGTTATGGTCCGAGTATAGCGATCGGATTGGTGATGTTAATCGTGCTGATTCTGGTTCTGTTGGGATACATATAGTGGCGTAAGAGAACAGATTGCGGTCAACGGACATTCGATCGAGATCGCGAAACAGCAGAATCAACAGGGTTTGACCCTGAGCTATCCCCACAAATTCAGGCACACAATAAGCTTTTGATATAAGGATTGATCGTTGTTAGCGATCGCCATATTTGGCTGGGTAATAATCGAAATGCTGGTTGCCGCTGGAGCAAACGCGCGAGAAAGATCACCGAATACGGTTCACGTTTGCTGGACAAATTCACGCGTATCTGTTTAGCGATCGGCTGGGTTTTCCCGGCAATACCGATACACCAGAGCAGGAACGCGGCCAATGCGGCGATCAACAGCAAGTTTGTGCGGCTCTGTTGGCCAATATGATTGGCTTTGGCCACGCTCAAACCATAGCGATGTTAATCAGTCCCAAGGGTTCACTCCATTAATAGCCTTCTTGGGAAGCCCTGAATGTATCATGAGAGCTTCTCCTGTTGGCCTGGCGCCGCCAAACGTTACCTGCCCGAACGTTTCTTCCTGCACATTCAAATGTTCAATTAATTTTGTAACGGTTTTTTGATTTTTCGGAAATCCACGCATCCGATAGCTGCGTAGCTACATGTATACATGCTTTTTCGTTAAGCAGAGATTCCGAGCCGGGACGTTCCGTTGTATGGATAGCGCCTAACCGCGGCTCACACCGGAAATTCATCACCATTGGCAGATCGATGCTCAGCTACTGGCTTTGGTGCAAGCTGTACAAATCTACCCGCAAGCCAGCTCGCTATCATCCCGTGATCCGGTGAATTATCCGGATCGGTATAATTCGATTCCAATTAAATCATAACGGTATAAACAAAACATCACCAATAGAGGTCAGCACTTCCCCCTCTCTACAGCCCCCAATGTTTCTTGAATGATTCAGACCGCAATATTCAAAAATTCACAAATTGACCACCAATACATACGATTTCCCTGACAAGGGGTATGGTAATTTTGTCTCATCCGTGGACATTGGCTTCTTTTCTGAATCTACACTGATCAGTTAAAGAAAGGCCGTTGCGAAATTATCGCGTTTGACTGCTGATCGATTATTCGCGCATCATAATCGCCAGTTTATCAGAACCGGGGTAGCGTGATAGCACGCAGCTAAACGCGCTCGGATGTAAGAATGACTTGTCTATCTTGGAAGAGGGAACTTGGAAGCTTATGGCCCTTCAACTCACCATCCATACGATTGACGCCGAGCAGGGAGAAAGTGCGTTCGTTGTTGCGGCAGACGTGGCAGCCGGGCGACATCGCACGATATTGATCGATGGTGGGCTACTCGGGTATGCAGAGACAGTCCACAACTTTATCGATCCCATCCTCAGAGGTTACGGTTACACCCTCGATCACATCCTCGTCAGCCACTACGACAAGGACCACTCAGGGGGAGTCATAGGACTCCTGAACGCGAACAACATGCGAGTTGTAAGCGAAGCCATCTCGAACGCGGTGGCAAATGCGGCGCGATGGGCCGCAGCAGGTACTCGCTCCCAGCAAATCGCCTGCGGAGCTGTGGCCGCTTCGGCAACGATCCTCGGAGCTTGTGGCCTGAACGTGAACCAAATCCTGACAATGTGCCAAGTTGTTTTTCCCCGAACTGTCGGGAAAACAGACGACGAGGCGGCCAAGATTGGATTTAACTATGCCTTGGAGCATACCAACAGGCCTCAGAGCTTTCCCGCCCTTCAAGTCGGCGAAAATGGGAGACGCATCGCAAAAATATCCTCGGTCGCTGCGGCGATTGCCATCGCGTCGGGAAACAATCCGGCTACTGCAGCCTTCGGTGCCATCTTCCTCTTGATTGCCAGAACACTTCCTAATCAGCTACGGCTCGATACCGGGGACCGATTCTGTAACGTTCATCTTATCGATATTGGGCAATCGATTTGGCCCTCGCAATGCGCCGATATCTACGCTGACGCGGCGATCGGGCAATACATAACGAAGGCGAATCGGATAATAGCGCCGGGCGTAAACCGGAGCCGGACGATGCAGGTCGTCAGGGAACGAAATTCTCTGGAACAGCGGGGCCGGTCCGACCCCCACTCCCCCCCTTCACCTGCGAGATTCTGCAGGGCAATCAACTCCTGGGTTTGGCAAGGGCGCGGCAATAACCCTGTTCAGACCGTTTGGAGGCGCAAGGCTGGAAGCTGCACGCACAGCCTTGAATTGTAACGACCCCCAGCTTTTATGCTGGGTCGGGCAACTGTATTGTTTCATAAAGGTTTGCAGAAGAATTGCCTCATCCTTACGTGCAATATTGTAGGTAAATGAATTTTTTTACCGAAGGTATAAGAGGATACATAATATGAACAAAATAGTACTTATTGCGTTACGCAGACCTTACACCTTCGTGGTTCTTTCGATTCTGATCGTCATATTCGGAATCAGGGCGATACGGCACTCGCCAACAGACGTCTTTCCCACTATCAAGATTCCCGTGATCTCCGTAGTCTGGGCTTACGCCGGCATGTTGCCGCTGGACGTGTCCGGTCGTATCACTTTTTACTTCGAACGCTTCTTGACCTCGACGGTGGAAGGTATCTCGGACATCGTCAGCCAGGCGTACTATGGCATCAGCATCACCAATATTTTTCTTCAGCCCCACACCAACCTCCCTGGCGCAGAAGCGGAAGTCACAGCCATAGCCCAGACGATTGTCAAGGCGCTGCCGCCGGATATTTCGCCGCCCATGATCATGCGGCTGGAAGCCTCTCAGGTAGCGGTAGCCAGCCTGCAGATTACCTCGGACGAGATGACGCCGGCAGACCTCTATAATCTTTCTTATAACCAACTCAGGCCCCTGATTGTCGTGATCCCGGGGGCGATTGTTCCGCATCCTTACGGTGGAAAGCCCAAGCAGCTTCTGGTATCCCTCGATCAAGACAAGATGCTGGCTCGCAATGTATCGCCAACCGATGTCCATGCGGCTTTCGATCGCCAGAATATCGTGCTGCCCGCGGGCGATATGAAGATCAAGCAGACCGACTGGATGGTCCAGACAAACGCGATGCCGCCGGAGATTCCGGAATTCAACGATATTCCGATTAAAAGGGAAGGAAATTCCTTCGTTTTTTTGCGCGACGTCGCTGATGTTCAGCTGGCAGGGCCGCCGCAAACAAACTCCGTAATCGTGGACGGTAAACAGGCCGTCATTATTGTCGTCATGAAAAGCGGCGAGGCGTCGACCCTGGACGTGGTCGACGGCATCAGGGCAACCCTTCCGCGCATCAAGGAGATCGTGCCGTCCCATGTGGACGTTAAAATCATCACCGATGCATCGGTCTTCGTGCGGGAATCCATCAACGAGGTGACGCATGAGATGGCGATCGCCGGCCTGCTTGTCGGTTTGATCGTCATGCTCATGCTCGGCTCGTGGCGTCCCATGATAGTCGTTACGACTTCCATTCCGTTGTGTACGCGTTGCGCCATAGAAAAAGGTTACCGAAACAGTTTTGCAGTTAACGTTGTGCCATAAGGAAAGGAATTCATTTTAGTGCATCGAAGATGATT
>NZ_FMWY01000023.1:0-52799 GCF_900103145.1 Nitrosospira sp. Nsp18
GGGAAATAACGCCAATTCTGGCAATTTCCTCAGACCTTGTATACCCCTCAACGTTAATATCTGTAAGGCTTGCGGACGTATTTCAGGGACGACTAGTTCGTTCGCCTGATTCTCGCCCCCAACCGGGATAGCTTGTCCTCGATACGCTCATAGCCGCGATCAAGGTGATAGATGCGATCGATGATCGTTTCACCCTTGGCGATCAGTCCCGCCAGCACCAGACTGGCGGACGCGCGAAGGTCGGTGGCCATGACGTTGGCACCATCGAGACGAGCCACACCATATACTACCGCGGTATTGCCCTCGACCTTGATATCGGCGTTCATGCGCTTCAATTCCTGCACATGCATGAAGCGATTTTCGAATATGGTTTCGGTAATGATGGCTGTACCCATGGCGACGCTGTTCAACACCATGAACTGTGCCTGCATATCGGTGGGAAAAGCCGGATAAGGCGCGGTTCGCAGATTTACGGACTTTAATGGATTATTCATTTTCAAATGTATCCAGTCTTCTCCGGATTCAATCGCCGCACCCGCTTCCATTAGTTTGTCGAGCACCGCGTCGAGTGTGCCGGAACACGTTTGCCTAAGGTGTATCTCACCACCGCTGGCAGCAGCAGCGACCAGGAACGTACCGGTCTCGATGCGATCGGCCATGACGCGGTAGGTCGCTCCGTGCAAGGCCTCCACGCCCTCGATAGTGATGATATCGGTACCCACTCCATGAATTTTCGCGCCCATCGCAATAAGACAGTTAGCCAGATCCGTTACTTCCGGCTCTCGCGCTGCGTTTTCGAGTACGGTTGTCCCATCAGCCAGGGTTGCCGCCATCATCAGGTTTTCGGTGCCGGTAACAGTGACGATATCCATGACGATATGCGCACCGTTAAGGCGCTTTGCCTTTGCATGAATGTAGCCATGCTCGACATCGATCTCCGCACCCATTGCCTGCAACCCTTTGATATGTTGATCAACGGGCCGCAGACCAATAGCACAACCACCCGGTAGCGATACGCTTGCCGCTCCTGCCCGCGCCAGCATCGGGCCCAGCACGAGAATTGCGGCACGCATGGTTTTTACCATCTCATAAGGCGCAACGAGATGAGAAAGTTGCGCGGCAGTCAATTCTGTCCTGTCGTCGTTGACTGCGACGCTGACGCCCATCTGTTCAAGAAGACCCAGCATGGTCGTTACGTCGTTCAGATGCGGTACGTTCTCTATTGTGAGGGTTTCACCAGTAAGCAAAGAAGCGCATAGAATTGGCAAGGCAGCGTTTTTCGCACCGGAAATGTGGACTTCTCCAGAAAGAGGCTCGCCGCCCTGTATGATGAGTTTTTGCATAGGCTATTACTTATAAGTGGTGAGCAATACAATGCTCTGCTTATTATCGAATTAGCGATGAGAAGTTTCTCAAACCCGATAACACGGCAATATGGACGCCTGGGAAAATTCCGGTCCGGTCGAGTGGTTGATCATATGCTAATGGATTTTACTTCCGCGCCTTGAAGCTGGTGATAAGCTTATAAGTGCACTCTATTTTTTTAGTGATGATGATGAGCACCGGGCTTGAGGTTTTACGGTTGAAATGTACGTAAATTCCAGTCATCATATCGCAAAGCCGGCCTTCATAGTTCCGAATTTACAAGCTTCTATAGCAAAGTCGCATTACAATCCGAGGAGATTACATGAAAAAAAAGACGATACAAACTACTGATGCGCCCCAGGCAATCGGCACCTATTCTCAAGGGATACGTGTAAGCGGCGGAGACACAGTTTATGTTTCGGGCCAGATCGGCCTGGATCCGCTTTCCATGCAGATGGTGAGTGGGATCGAGGAGCAAATCCATCGGGTATTTTTAAACTTGAAAGCCGTGGCAGCGGCAAGTGGCGGCAGTCTCGGCGATGTCGTCAAATTGAATGTCTATCTGATAGACCTTGCCAATTTTCAAAAAGTAAACGAAATCATGGCCAGCTACTTTGAGGCGCCCTATCCGGCACGCGCTGCGGTCGGTATAGCGGCGCTGCCGCGCGGCGCGCTAGTGGAGATGGATGCGGTACTGGTATTGCCGGGGTGAAAGGCAACACAGAATGTACTTCCACGCCTCATGCCCCTTCTCATCTGGGCGGCAAGACAATGCAGGAGAAACTCGCCAGGCTGGGCATTGCCGATGAGTTCGATCTGGTGCTGCACTTGCCGCTGCGCTATGAAGACGAAACACATCTTTATCCCATCAATGATGTGCCTGCCAACAAGACAGTACAGGTTGAGGGCGTCATTACCCGCAGCGAAATCATGTATCGCCCCCGCCGACAACTCGTTTGCCGGATAGAAGACGGCAGCGGCACGTTGTTTATGCGTTTCCTCAATTTCTACGGTAGCCTGGCGAAAGCCTACTCTGCCGGCACGCGAGTGCGATTGCTTGGAGAAGCCCGGGCAGGTTTTTTTGGCGTTGAAATGGTCCATCCAAAATGCCGGCTTGTAGGGGAGCTGCAACCACTAGCCGATGCGCTGACGCCGATTTATCCAACTACTGCCGGACTCTCTTCGGAGACGGTACGCAAGCTGATCCGTCGAGTGCTTCAGCAAACACGAGATGCGGGCAGTCAATGGGACTATCTTTCGGAAACGCTGCCTGACACGGTATTAACGCATTATCAGCTCCAGAGTTTCAGGGACAGCGTCTTATTCTTGCATCAACCCCCGCCGGACGCGCCGGTCGCTCTATTGCAGGAACGCACCCATCCCGCTTGGCGCCGGATCAAGTTCGATGAACTGCTGGCTCAGCAATTGTCCATGCGCTTGCATTATCGGCAGCGCCGCAGCGGCAGCGCACCCGTTCTGCGCGCCAGGAACAAGTTGACTGAAGCGTTGCTGGCATCGTTGCCGTTTGAACTCACCAACGGACAGAAGAAGGCTTTTTCTGAAATCAGCCGCGATCTGGCTGTAGCCCATCCGATGCAACGACTGTTGCAAGGAGATGTGGGAAGCGGCAAAACCGTCGTGGCGGCGTTGGCCATGTTACAAGCCATTGAAAATAATTATCAGGCCGCACTGATGGCCCCGACCGAGATCCTTGCTGAACAGCATTATCTGAAGCTTTCCGCCTGGCTTGCCCCGCTCCTGGCTCATCTGGACGTGACGATTGCCCGGTTATCCGGCAATCAGAAAAGAAAACAGCGGGAAATCATGCTTGCCAATATCGCCGAGGGTAATGCCATGCTTGCCATCGGCACCCACGCACTATTCCAGGAGCAGGTCGAGTTCGACAGACTGGGCCTTGTGATCATTGATGAACAGCATCGGTTTGGCGTTCATCAACGGCTGGCATTACGAGAAAAGGGCACGAAAAGCGGCGCCAGGCCGCATCAGTTGATGATGAGCGCCACGCCCATTCCGCGCACCCTTGCAATGAGCTATTATGCCGATCTTGATGTATCGCTGATTGCCGGGCTGCCGCCCGGCAGAACGCCGGTTTTGACCAAACTGGTCGCAGATACGCGCCGCGATGAAGTCACCGCCCGTATCCGGGAAGCTTGCCGTGGGGGAAAACAGGCCTACTGGGTTTGTCCGTTGATTGAAGAATCTGAGGCTCTGCAACTCAAGACTGCCCTCGAGACTTACGAAACATTGAGCCTGACTTTTCCGGAATTGAAAATCGGCCTGGTGCATGGACGGCTCCCATCCCAGGAAAAATCGGCAGTGATGGAATCGTTCGCGCAAGGTGAGATTCATCTACTGATCGCCACCACTGTTATCGAAGTAGGCGTGGATGTGCCTAATGCCTCGCTAATGGTGATCGAGCACGCCGAACGTATGGGCCTGGCGCAGTTGCATCAATTAAGGGGCCGCGTGGGACGGGGAGCGGAAGGAGGGATATGCATATTGCTGTATCAGAAGCCTTTATCCGCGACGGCCCAGGAGCGGCTCAAAATTATTTTCGAGCAAACCGACGGTTTTGAAATCGCGCGCCAGGATTTGCGGCTTCGTGGTCCAGGCGAGTTTCTCGGCGCCCGTCAAAGCGGTGTACCCATGCTGCGCTTTGCCGATCCGGAACAGGACGCGGATTTACTTGACGCGGCTCGTGCCGCCGCCGAGGAATTATTGCGTGACTATCCCGAAGCTGCGAGACACCATCTTAAGCGTTGGATGGGAGGAAAAACTGAATACTTGCGGGTATAAAAAACCCTTATATTGACGTCTGTGATTCAGGCTGCTTCATGAATTAAACATGAACGCATATTAATGAATGGTTTTACAGATCAGGAATCTAAATCTTCGGTATCCCGACAAGATACTGTGCCAAAACCTGAGCTTGGTCATCAATTCGGGTGAATGCTGGGCGATACTCGGCCAGAACGGTTGCGGCAAAACGACTTTGATTCATGCATTGGCCGGCTTGAGCCAGATCAATAGAAAAGATGAGCCGCAGGTAATGGTGGCGGGAAAAACGCCGCAAGCCTGGTCTCAGCGCGAACTTGCCCGTATTCTGGGCGTTATGCTGCAGGAAGAGCCGGGCGAGTTCTGGGGAAATGTGCATGAATATGTATTGCTTGGACGATACCCCCATGCCAAGAATATGTTTGGCTGGCAGGCTGTGGACCACGAAATTGCAAGCGAAGCCATTGAGGGAATGGAATTGACCGAACTCGCCCGTCGTCCATTTATTACGCTTTCAGGTGGCGAGCGCCAACGCGCTCGTATCGCTTTGTTGCTCGCCCAAGCGCCGCAATGTTATTTACTGGATGAACCGCTGCAACACCTGGACCTGCGCCATCAAGCAAGTGCAATGAGACTGTTCAGCAAATTAGCGGCGCAAGGCAAGACGCTCGTCATGGTGCTCCACGATATTGGCTGGGCGAACCGCTTCTGCGACCATATCCTCATGCTGTTCGATAATGGCCGCACCATTGCGGGAACCACTGAAGAAGTACTTAATCGGAATAATCTCGAAGCACTTTACCAGTGTAATATGACGGAATTCGTTCTCGGAAGCGAGCGTCATTTCGTGCCGGAAACAATGCCGCGTGTATAATTCCATATCCAGCAGCGGACCGCGCCTTTCAGCTCATCTTTTTGTGGGCGCCATGTTCAGCAGCGTACTTTCTGCATCACTTAACCCCACCTTCTTGATGAATTCGCCTGCGCGAGACTTATTCAGAGGCTTCCTGATTTCGTAATGATCCGTAAACTGCTCCGCCGCGTCTTCAGCCGCAACTCATCTGCTCCCGTCCCTTCTATCCGCTCTTCTTCCGCCGAGTTGCATATCATCCCGCGGGAACAACATGGCATTATGCGCGGCCACATCAATCCCTGTGCGCTGAAAGTAACATCAGGCCTGCAGGAAGCGGGATATTCCGCTTTCGTCGTCGGTGGCGCCGCACGTGACCTGCTTCTTGGACTGGAGCCGAAAGATTATGATATCGCCACGAATGCGACGCCTGAGGAAGTACGCGCCATTTTCCGCCGTTCGCGCATCATTGGCCGTCGTTTTCGGCTGGTGCATGTGATGTGCGGAGCTGAGACAGTGGAGGTTTCCACTTTTCGCGGGAGCACATCCGCGAGCGAGGATGAAGGAGTAGTAGCCGAGCCGCACGCTGACGAGCATGGGCGCCTTCTGCGAGACAATATATTTGGTAGCCAGGAAGAAGACGCCAGGCGGCGGGATTTTACCGTCAATGCATTATTTTTTGATCCTGTCCACGAAGAAATCTGGGACTACCTGAATGGTTATGACGATATCAAGGCACGACGCTTGCGCATCATCGGCGACGCCATGCGCCGATATCGCGAAGATCCGGTACGGATGCTGCGGGTAGTTCGGCTTTCTGCAAAGCTCGATATGCAGATTGATCCGGCGACCGCCGAGCCGATTGGCGATCTTGCTCCTTTATTGCGAAATGTGCCGCCGTCGCGGCTATTTGACGAAATGTTGAAATTGCTTCTGTCCGGTCACGCGCTTACCTGCGTGACCGATTTGCGTAAACGCGGATTGCATCACGGCTTGTTGCCGATGCTGGACGTCATACTGGAGCAGCCGCTGGGTGAGCGCTTTATTACGCTCGCGCTCAAAAATACCGATGAGCGTGTTCGTCAGGAAAAACCGGTTTCCCCCGGTTTCCTGTTTGCAGCCCTGTTATGGCACGAAGTACTCGCGAGGTGGAACGTTCGTCAAGCTGCGGGGGAAAAATTGATTCCTGCTTTGCATCAGGCGATGGATGACGTGCTGGCGGTACAAAATGGAAATCTTGCGATCCCACGCAGGTACGATGCCATCATGAAGGAAATCTGGGCGATGCAACCTCGCTTCATAGGCAGGTCAGGACGCAGGCCATTTCGTTTACTGGAGCATCCGCGTTTTCGCGCCGCATATGACTTCATGTTGCTGCGTTGCCAAAGCGGCGAGCTCGACATGGAGCTAGGGAAATGGTGGGAAACGTTCCAGCATGCCAGTACCAGCGACCGTGAAGCCATGCTTTTCAAGGACGAGGCGAAAAAGAAGCGCCGAAGAAGCCGCGGCCGCCGAACATCCGCCTCCGCCGATGCCCCGAGTCCCGACAATGCAGTTGCGGACGAGCGGGAATAGGTCGGTATCATGAATCGTATGTCAGATCGTCACGCCGTTTCCCAGGCATATATCGGATTAGGCAGCAACCTGGATAATCCGGCCGCGCAGATACGGAAAGCGTTTGAGGAGTTGGCGCGCCTTCCATCAAGCCATCTACTGGCGCATTCCTCGCTTTATCGCAGCGCGCCGCTGGGAGAGGCCAATCAGCCTGATTTCATCAACGCCGTGGCGCTGATCGAAACTGCGCTCGCCCCCCATGATCTGCTCAAAGCCCTGCTTGAAATCGAGCATTATCATGGGCGCGTGCGTGAATATCTCAACGCGCCGCGAACGCTTGATCTCGACATACTGATGTATGATGGGCTGCAATGGGACGAGGATTGCCTGATTCTGCCGCATCCGCGCATGCATCAAAGGGCGTTTGTGTTGCAACCGCTTCGGGAAATTGCGCCGGACTGCCATATTCCCGGGCGCGGTTCTATTGCTGAATTGCTGGCTGCGTGCGCTGGACAGCAAGTCGAACGAGAGCAAGCGTAGTGAAGCTGGAAGAATATCGCTACATTGTGGTGGAAGGGCCGATAGGCGTGGGCAAAACCAGTCTGGCGCGGCGTATCGCCGGTCACCTGGGCAGCGAATTGCTGCTGGAGAAGCCGGGCGAAAACCCGTTTCTGGCAAAATTCTATGATGATATTCCCCGCCATGCGTTATCGACACAACTGTTTTTCCTGTTCCAGCGGGCCAATCAATTACAGGGCCTGGCGCAAATTGATATGTTCGCCAAAACCACTGTCAGCGATTTTCTCCTCGACAAGGACCCGCTTTTTGCCAGGCTGACCCTGAGCGATGCCGAATATGATCTGTATCGGAAAATTTATCAGCACCTTCAGCCCGAAGCGCCCTCGCCCGACCTGGTGATTTATCTGCAGGCGTCGCCCGCGACGCTGATTGAACGGGTGAAGCGACGCGGCAGCGCTTTTGAAAATACTATTACATCCGAATATTTGTGCCGGCTGACCGAAAGCTATACCCGTTTTTTTCATCAGTACGAAGATGCGCCATTAATGATAATCAACAGTGAAAATCTCAACTTTGTCGATAGGCAGGCGGATTTTGATCTATTGTTGAGGCAGGTGGAGCAGATGCGCGGCCCTCGGGAGTATTTCAATCTCGGGATTTAGCCAGGCCGATAGCAATATCAGGTCATTTTCAACCGGGACTATCCGACGCACTACATCAGGAGCTCAAGCATGCGCACCACACAGGACGCTTTACAAAAGATGCGGGATGATGGGGAGAAAATCGCGATCCTCACTTGCTACGATTCAAGCTTTGCGGCTTTGCTGGAAAATGCGGGTGTTGATATCCTGCTTGTGGGCGATTCGCTGGGTAACGTGCTTCAGGGAGAGGAGAGCACCCTCCCCGTTACGCTCGATGACATGATCTATCATACCCGTTGCGTCTCACGCGGTTCGACAAAGGCATTCATTATGGCTGACATGCCTTTCGGCACGTCTCAGGTAAGCCCCCAGGACACTTTCGAGAACGCCGCCGAGCTGATGGCCGTGGGAGCAAATATGGTCAAGCTTGAAGGGGGTTCCGTCATGGCGGAAACCGTTGAATTCCTGACTCGTCGCGGTATTCCGGTTTGTGCCCATATCGGCTTGACACCTCAATCCGTTCACCAGTTAAGCGGCTATAAGGTGCAAGGCAAGACTGACCACCAGGCAAAACAGTTGCTGGAAGACGCGGTCGCCCTGGAAAACGCCGGCGCCGCAATGCTCTTGATGGAAGTGGTCCCCGCTACGCTCGCGAAAAAAGTTACCAAGAAACTGTCCATTCCCACCATCGGTATCGGGGCCGGGATAGATTGCTCGGCGCAGGTACTGGTGCTGTATGACATGCTGGGGATCTATTCCGGCAAGAAAGCCAGGTTCATGAAAAATTTCCTGACCGACGCAAACGGGATACATGAAGCAGTTGAAAATTATGTCAGGGCGGTGAAAGCTGGAGAATTTCCCGGGCCGGAGCATGCATTCTGACTCGTGGGTTGAGCATGGAGCTTGTTGCCGATATCTCATCCTTGCGGGCGCGCCTCAGGCATGAACCTTCCATTGCTTTTGTGCCGACCATGGGCAGCCTGCACGAAGGCCATCTGTCGCTAGCGCGTCTTGCACAGCAAGAAGCGGATTTTGTAGTGGTCAGCATTTTTGTCAACCGTCTGCAATTCGCGCCGGGAGAGGATTTTGATCGGTATCCCCGGGCTCTGGCCGATGACTGCGAACTGCTGAAAAATCACGGGTGCGCCAATATGGTTTTTGCACCTGGGGAAAAAGATCTTTATCCTGTGCCGCAGCAGTTCATGCTGGATCCACCACCGGTAGCCAATATTCTCGAAGGTGAATTTCGCCCCGGGTTTTTCCGTGGCGTAGCCACGGTTGTGCTGAAACTCCTGAATATCGTGCAGCCCCAGGCAGCGGTATTCGGTAAAAAAGATTACCAGCAACTGCACATCATGCGTGAACTGGTGCGGCAGTTGAATTTGCCGGTGGAGATCGTCGCAGGAGAAACGGTACGCGCACCGGACAATCTGGCGTCGAGTTCTCGTAATCGCTATCTGACGAATGAGGAACGCGCCGAGTCAGCACGGCTTTATCAGGTGTTGCTGCAGGTGAAGCAAGGGATAGAGAACGGCAATAGAAATTTTAGTGGATTGGAGGAAAACGCAAAGAAACTGCTTAGCAAACACCATTGGAAAATTGATTACATTGCCGTGCGGCACCGCGATACGCTGGCTCCACCGTGCAAGGAAGATGAAAACTTGGTAATACTGGGAGCGGCCCGACTGGGCAAAACCCGGTTGATAGACAATCTGGAAATTTCTGTCAAAAATTGAATGAAGAGAGTAAGTCAGGCGATCAGTGCGTACCGGACTGACAATAGGAACGATGCGACCAACCTGAAGCATCGAGGAACGTTTGCCTCGCATACGCGACGAATTAAACTCATTTTATATGATACTAAGCCTGAAGCTCTTCCCTAGTGCTACAGAAGCCATTGATTTTATAGTAAATTTATCTCGTCTCTATTTAACGACATATAATACATACTTATTATCAAAGGGTTATAGTTAGAAGCTCCTTTTATGTTGCTTACAGGCAACATAAAAATATTGTCAAATTCCATTTTTTTCTTCTGATTTTATACAACCACCTGTTTAGCAAGGAGTAATAAAATCTGGCACGATAAATGCTTTCGTATATATAGCAATTGCATTACCAGCGTGAGGTCTGTTGTTAATCGAGCGCCGAGAATTTATCCTCCGGCTGGGGTATGTTCGGAGGAAGAAGCGTGAAGCGCGTCAATTCAGGGTCAGCGGATTCCCGCTAAACAGCGTCACCATAGTAGTGTCATGAGCGAAGGGTACACTTCGGCGGCACAGCCTAACATAAAAGAGGTCTCATTATGTTTCCACTGCACAGCCCGAAGCAAAATCGCATTCTCGCCGCCCTGCCGCGAGAGGATTATGGACGGCTCTTCCCATTTCTTGAGTTCATATCGATGCCGTTGGGAAAAATAATCCATGAGCCTGGTTCGCCTATTACTTATGCATATTTTCCAACCACCAGCATTGTTGCGCCTTTGTACGGAGTAGAGAACGGGGCATCCGTGCAACTTTCAATAATCGGTAATGAAGGGTTCACCGGTATTTCGTTTCTGTTAGGCAGCGGCAGCATGGCAGCCGGCGTGGTGGTGCAAAGCGCCGGAGATGGCTACCGGGTAAAAGCGAACGTGCTGAAAAAAGAATTCGATTTGAGGGGCAGGTTACAGCACCTGGTACTCCGTTTTACCCAGGCGCAGATTACTCAAACAGCGCAGAACGCTGTTTGCAATCGCCACCATAATATAGAGCAGCAGTTATGCCGTTTCCTGCTGATGAGCCTGGATCGCTTGCCGGGCCATGAGTTGAAAATGACACATGAGCAGATTGCAATCATGCTGGGCGTCCGCCGCGAAAGCGTGACCCAGGCTGCTCTCAAGCTGCAAACGATAGGTGCAATCCACTACAGCCGAGGCCATATCACGGTTGTGGATCGTGAAGAGCTGGAAAACTCGGTATGTGAATGTTATACGGTGGTAAACGGCGAGTATGACCGTCTGCTATGGAACGACCCCCATCCCTTTCCTGCTCGGGATCTGGATCTGGTTGTGTGAAACACAAACCAAAACATGAAAGAAGAGTTGCGGGCTGTAAATTGAGGAGAGCCCCGGACTACTTCAGCGAAAATCAGGTTTCGCCCTCCCCAACCTGATTTAAGCTGAGTAGTCCGGCTTGTCGCGTGTGATACAGGATGCTAACCTGTCATGAGTTCTCTGAGAACGTAAGGTAATATACCGCCGTGCAGGTAATAGTCCACCTCAATAGCCGTATCAATCCTGCACAGTAGGTCGATTTTCCGGCTTGAACCATTTCCGTCGCGAATGACAAGTGTCACGTCCTGCTGCGGGCGGATATCGTGCAAATCCAGCAAATCGAATTGTTCATCACCTTTAATGCCGAGCGACTGAGCGCTGTCGTCCCCTTTGAATTGTAACGGCAATACGCCCATGCCAACCAGATTGCTGCGGTGTATGCGTTCGAAGCTCCTGGCAATTACCGCCTTGACGCCGAGTAGCTGTGCTCCCTTTGCAGCCCAGTCGCGGCTTGATCCCGCGCCGTATTCTTCTCCTCCAAATACCAGCGTCGGTACACCGTCTGCGACATATTTCATGGCTGCATCGTAAATGCTCATCTGCTGACCATCAGGATAATGCAGGGTTATGCCCCCTTCGCTGCCGGGTATCATCAGATTTTTGATGCGTACATTAGCGAAGGTACCCCGCATCATTACGTCATGATTCCCGCGGCGCGCGCCATAACTGTTGAAATCAGGCTTTGATACGCCACTTGCGAGCAGGTATTTTCCCGCGGGGGACGTGTCCTTGATGGCACCGGCAGGACTGATGTGATCCGTAGTCACCGAGTCACCGAAAATGCCCAGGACGCGCGCATTCCGTACCTCGCCGATCTGCCTGGGCTGCATGGAAAAATCTTCGAAGAACGGTGGCTCGGCAATATAAGTCGATTTTGGCCAAGTGTATACTTGACCTGAAACCGATGATACGTCATTCCATAACGGATGATCCTTGGTTAAATTGCTGTAGAGCCGACGGAACGTTTCCCCATTGGTGGCGAATTTCATCAGCGCGTGGATCTCGTCCTCGCGCGGCCAGACGTCTGCAAGCAAGACAGCTGTCCCATCCTCCGCAAAACCCAATGGCTCAGTCGTCAAATCCCTGAGCATGGTCCCGGCAATGGCATACGCCACTACCAGCGGTGGAGAAGCAAGGAAATTTGCGCGGATACTGGAGTGAATTCGCGCCTCGAAATTGCGATTGCCGGATAGTACCGCGGCACACACCAGATCATTCGTCGCCATCGCTTCCTCGATCGGTTCGGATAGCGGACCCGAGTTGCCGATACAAGTGGTACAGCCATAGCCCACAAGATTAAAACCAAGTTTTTCCAGATAGGCCAACAAACCGGTGGCCCTGAGATATTCCGTCACCACGCGCGATCCAGGTGCCAGCGAAGTCTTGATATGCCGCTTTACCGTCAGTCCTTTTTCCACCGCCTTCTTTGCCAGCAGGCCGGCTGCAAGCAGCACACTGGGGTTCGAAGTATTAGTGCAGGAGGTAATCGCCGCAATCACCACATCCCCGTGGCCCAGATCGAATGGGCCGTTCGATATGCATACCGGCGCTTCGTCCGTATCAAGTATCGGACGATTGCTGACCATTTCCGTAACATTCCTTGCGCTCCCCAGTTGCAAGGGAATGTTCTTCTGCCCTGCGCCGACAATGTGAGCCTCCCTGCCTATCTCTTTGTCATTACAACTGCGCACTGGATGGCGCAGATTCAAATCCGCCGCACTTTTACCATAACCGCTTTCCATAACGGGTTTGGTAAAGAGTTCGGTAAACCTGGATTTAATGTTGTCGATTTCAATGCGGTCCTGAGGGCGCCGAGGCCCTGCTAGCGAGGGCGAGACTGTTCGCAGGTCAAGCTCCAGCTCACGTGTGTAATCGATGTCGCCCTTGCGGGGTGTACCGTACATCTCCTGAGCCTGAAAATAGGATTGAAGGGCCGTAACTTCCTCGTCGCTACGCCCGGTACCGCGGAAATACTCGATGGTGGCATCATCCACGGGAAAGAAGCCCATAGTGGCGCCATATTCGGGCGCCATATTGGCGATAGTGGCGCGATCGGGCACCGTTAACGACGCGGTACCTTCGCCGAAAAATTCTACGAACTTGCCTACCACGTGAGCTTTGCGCAACATCTCGGTAACGGTCAGCACCAGATCGGTTGCGGTGACGCCGTCACGCAAACGGCCTGTAAGATTTACTCCAACCACGTCGGGAGTAAGAAGATAAACCGGCTGTCCCAGCATTCCGGCTTCCGCTTCGATCCCACCGACGCCCCAGCCTATGACTCCGATGCCGTTGATCATAGTAGTATGTGAATCCGTACCGACCAATGTATCCGGATACACCACGCCATCTTTCTGGTGTACTCCACGGGCGAGATACTCCAGATTCACCTGGTGTACGATACCGACGCCGGGGGGCACTACCTTAAACGTGTCGAATGCCTGCATGCCCCATTTTATAAATTCATAACGCTCGTTGTTGCGGCGGAATTCCATCTCCATGTTGAGGTTGAGCGCCTGATCGTTACCGTAGTAATCAACCTGAACTGAATGGTCAACCACTAGATCAACAGGTACCAGCGGCTCGATGAGCTTTGGGTTCCTGCCCATTTTTTCCGCCACACCACGCATTGCCGCCAGGTCGACCAGGAGCGGTACGCCGGTGAAATCCTGTAGCAGGATGCGGGATACCACAAAGGGAATCTCATCCATCCGCGCTGCATTAGGTTGCCAGTTGGCGAGCCGCCTCACATGGGCTTCCGTAACTTTCTTGCCATCGCAATTGCGCAAAACCGATTCCAACACAATACGAAGGGAAACCGGTAGACGCGAAATCTTGCCCACGCCCGATGCTTCGAGCGCAGGCAAAGAATAAAATTTTGCTTTCCTGCTCGCTGAAAGAGCAACTTCCTTTTGTGTATTGAATAGGTTGTGAGTCATGATACTCCTTAAAAAGTGCCGGATCGGTCGAACCAGGATTTGCAGAAATCATTCCCACCGCACGGATCAGAATTCGCGACCTCTGAACTGAGCGTACCAAACTGAGCGGGTCATTTGACGATTCTCAATCAAGATCACTTGCGATATCTTTGCTATTTTTTTGTCTTATATTCTGCAATATCAGTTTCGATTACGCTTTCGGAAAAACTCTGGTAGGCAAGCCCGATGCGTTTGGCCATTTTGTCGGGAAAAAGATGGAAATCTCCTGATTTCAGTGCGGCGATTATACCTTCCGCAACAATCGACGTAGGCTCGGCATTTCCACTCAAGCCAGCCGTATCGGACATGTCAGTGGCAATAAGGCCGGGATGCACGCTGAGCACTGCTGTGCCCTGTTGGCCCAGCAACTCGCGCAACGCCTGTGTGAGAGAGTAAGTGGCCGCCTTGGAAGCGGAGTGCGTCGCAAAGTTCGAAGCGCATTTCAATGATGCAACCGAGTTGAGCTGGACGAACGCACCGCCCCCATTTGACTTGAGAATGGGAGCAAAGGCTTGCGCCATGCGAATTAGCCCGAATACATTGATCTTCATTGCCAGCTCAAGCGAATCTATCGCGTCGCTGTCCAGCGGGGTTGAAGCCTTAAAGACAGCCGCATTATTAACCACCACCTGAACATCACTCGTTCTATCCGCCAGCGCTGTGATAGTCTCCGGTTCAGCCAGATCCAGCTGAACTGGCTCCACCATGTCGCCATAATGCTCGGTCAGGGGTATGGCAGAATCCAGGTTGCGAACCGCAGCATAGACTTTCGTTGCTCCGTGATGCAAAAAAGCATCGACTATCGCGTTACCTATTCCGCGATTCGCTCCCGTAACAAGCGCTATCTTGCCTTTGATGTCGCAGGTTATTTTCATTTTATGTATAACACTGGCGTAACGTGAATCAATGCCGATCTGGGTAACCATGAACACGTGTTCAATTATATTCCGCTTGAACCCTTCCGCGCAGGTCTTATTCAAAGCGTCCTTATTCAGAGCTTCCTATTTCCCGCGATCTTGGGCCGTTGAGGTTCCGGATCCAACCAACGCTTGTATTCAGTGGAACAAGAGGAAAAGGTTAGTTTATCATTGGAGCCCGGAAGAGGCTGCTTTCCTTGATCAATAATGTTAATGGCATAACCCGCTAAATACCGCTTGAATCCCGAAAATTGTCTAGTATGAAGAAGAGGATGGTGATAACGCAGTTCTGCCTGTGCCTGGGCAAAGCGCGCTATGCTGCAAACTTTGCCGCTGATGTGGATGCGGCTCGCCAGGTTTTCTTATAAGAACATCTTATGGCACACCCCACGCTGGCTCTGTTGCATGGCTTTCTCGGTTTCTCACATCGAGGGCCTATCGAATATTTTCGCGGCGTAAAAGGAGCGTTGCGCGATATGCATATTACGCCCCTTATCCCCGAAGTGCCTTCCGCTGGCACCGTAGCCGAGCGCGCAGAGACGCTTGCCTCAAAACTTCTCTGCGGCAACACATCTACCTTTGCCTTGTTGGCGCATAGCATGGGTGGGCTTGACGCCAGATACCTGATTACCTATCTAGATCCGGACCGTCGCATAAAAAGCTTGCTTACTGTTTCCACACCGCATCGCGGCAGTCCATTGGCGGCATGGATGCTCGAAGCACGCGGACCAATTCCAGCCTGGTTCCGGCATATTGGCCGCCCGGCGCTGGATGAGTTGACCCCGAAGGCATGCGCAGCCATGTCTATCCCGGACCGGGAAGATGTAAATTACGCTTCCTACACGAGCTGCCGCCGTGCTGACGAGCTTCCGTTCTGGCTCAAATCCTATGGGCGCATTATTTCCGAAGATAACGACGGAATGGTTCCGCTTAGCTCCGCGCAATGGGGAGAATTTCGTGGCACCATGCGCGCGGATCATGTGGAGATGCTCGGATGGAGCCTGGGTTTGCCAGATATTCGGTCCGCCCGGCCTTTCGATCACCTCCCTTTCTGGACCCGGGCCGCCGCTGAGGCTATGGCTGCGGCGGAGGAAAAATAAGCTGAAGAGGAAATGGCATGGATCAGAATGAAGGTAAACAATGGCGCATGGTTTGGTATGACTGGCTGATATTTCTGCTGCCGTCGCTTTTTTTTATCAGCCTTGGGCTGGAATCGGCCCTTGGTTCCCCCTTGCGTCCGGATGGGACGCAGTATCACGATTTCCGCGCTATCGCACACTGGTTTGACCCAGTGTTCTTTCAATACAACCTAGTCATGTCATTGCTGGTGGTGATGGTCGTGCCCTCGCTCGCGCTAAGCTATACGCTAATCATGACAGACCGAAAGGAGCGCCGGTTGCAACATGAGGTCCCGGCTGAGCGTCGCGGCGAAATCCGCAGAAGAATGGGGCGGCGCGCTTCATTTGGCGAATATAGGGGTAGCGTCTGGTTGACTACGACAGTGGTGATGCTGGGCGTTTCCATACTGCTATTGTTCAAACCTGTCTCTTCGCCGGGTGGTATGGGCGTCGACTTCAGTCTTGGCGCAAACATGTTGACAATGGGACCTTTCGCCGAGTTATACGGAAAAAATCCAGACTCATATTATTCTCACCTGATCCGGAATCAGATCGCTTTCCAATTTGGCTTCCTGGGCGCTTACGTCTATTTCATCGGCTCAGTCGTGCGTGCGTACTTCACGTTGGATTTGACTTCTCTCACTTTCGTCGATGGCGCCATTCGTATGATCGTTGCAAGCATACTGGCGCTAGTGCTCTCCTTCGCCTTCGACCTTGCTCTCCCCGAGGAGCTTATTTCCGCTCCTGCCGCATCCGATACACGCGGCGGCGATTCCATTAAATCTTCGTCCACTATCGAGCCTAAGTCCGACACCCCGGCTTCAACTGCTCGTGCTGGCGAGGATGCGCAGGGAAATTCTAAGCGCCATCCCAATGAGATAGAGTCAACAATCCCTGCAGGCTTGAGCATGCTTCCCGTCGTGGCCTTTTTCTTTGGCTTTTACCCCAAACGCGCATCACTGGCGATCGAGCGCGTGGCGCTCAAGGTAATGAAGAATATTATGTCCGAAGGCAGCTACCGTGCGCTTCCACTCTCCATGCTGGCCGGAATGAGCTATTCCCATGAGTTGAGGCTGGAACGAGAAGGTTTCGATAACATTGAAAATCTGAGCAGTGCCGATGCCGTGGATCTGGCGGTACGCACCTATTTCAGCTACGGCCAGTTGAAGCAATGGATAGACCAGGCTTGGCTTGCTGCTCACTTGCGCGAAGATTATCCTGACTTCGTCCGTCGCACGGGTATCGGAAGCAGTGACGAGTTGCAGCGCTTTTTATCCACGTGCGATGGTGCAAAGATCGATGGCGTTGAACAGCTGGTAGCAGGATTATCGGCGGACCCAACGGCAAGCGCGTCGTGGAAGTTGCGGCTTACAGCGCTTAAAATATTGCTGAATATAGGCCCTGCTCCGGGGGAAGATTGCAGAAATCTGGCCGAAACCGGGCATGAACCGGGCTGATATTGTGCTTGCCCTTGCACCATTCCCTGAAGGAAAATCTCGGGCTAAACCACAAACATATCGACAAATTCATTGACCGGTGTTGCTTCCAGCTTCCTTTGGTCGAGGCAGAGGTCAATGATTGCCTTTTGTTGCTTTGCCTGGAAACGGCGCGCAAGGTTGATTTTGAATTTTTCTTCAAGTAGCGGGATGCCTTCGTTGCGGCGAAACCGATGACCAATGGGATATTCCACCACAACTTCATCCAGTTTGCTGCCGTCTTTGAATTCCACCGTCAGGCCGTTGGAGATAGCGCGCTTTTCAGGATCGTAATAGTCCCTCGTAAATTGCGGATCCTCGACACACACCATTTTTTCGCGTAATTCATCGATTCGGGGATCGGCAGCAACATCATCCTCATAATCGGCAGCGGTAAGTCTTCCAAAAATAAGCGGCACCGCAGCGATGTACTGAATGCAATGATCGCGGTCCGCAGGATTGCTGAGCGGCCCTTTCTTGTCGATGATGCGAGTCGCAGCCTCGTGAGTGCGGATTATGATTCTCTTGATATCAGCGATCCGCTCCCTCACAAGGCCGTGCAGTTGCATCGCGCATTCTGCCGCTGTCTGGGAATGGAATTCGGCGGGGAAGGAAATCTTGAACAATACGTTTTCCATGACATACGAACCCCACTGTTTGACCGGCCTCGGGAATTTGAACGATTGCCCCTTGAACAATACATCGTAAAACCCCCAGGTCCTGGCCGTGAGTGCCGAAGGGTAGCCCATTTCTCCTCTAAGAGTAATCAGCGCTAGCCAGACGGCTCGACTGGTAGCATCGCCCGCCGCCCAGGATTTGCGCGACCCGGTATTGGGGGCATGGCGATAAGTGCGCAGCGACTGCCCATCCACCCAGGCCTGTGAAAGTGCGTCTACGGTCTGGTCGCGGCTCCCGCCAAGCAGATGCGTCACGACCGCGACAGATGCCACTTTCACCAGCACCACATGATCCAGTCCAACCTTGTTGAAACTGTTCTCCAACGCGAGGCAGCCCTGAATTTCATGAGCCTTGATCATCGCCGTCAGCACGTCGCGCATGGTGAACGGTTTCCCTCCCCTGGCGACAGCCTTGCGCGAACACCAGTCCGCAATGGCAAGTATGCCGCCCAGATTATCCGACGGATGACCCCATTCCGCGGCCAGCCAGGTATCGTTGAAATCGAGCCAGCGGATCATCGTGCCAATATTGAAGGCCGCCTGTACCGGATCGAGCTGGAATCGGGTACCGGGAACTCTTGCTCCGTCCGGCACCGTGGTTCCGGAAATGAGCGGCCCCAGCAGTTTGGTGCAAGCCGGGTAAGTAAGCGATTCCATCGCACAACCCAGCGAATCCATCAGGCAGTGACGCGCGGTATCGTAAGCAAGAGTGCTTGGGATATGGCGATCAACAACGTAATTCGCGATGTCCACCAGCACTTGATCGGGTTGGGGGCGAATATTGGAGGCCTGCAATGACATGATTATTTATCGGAAGAACGGGTCATATTATAAAACCTATCATCTAACAGTAAGTATTCTTTCCCGCTAATTGAAATCCAAGGTCTTTTCTAAACTATTTAAACGCTGGATAAATGAGTGATGGGAAGGACGTGGTCTTCCTGCAATGGAAGCAAGAAGCATCCATTCAAGTTATTGTAGAAGTTACTGCATTCCTTGTTTGCCGCACCTTTATTGCTTAGGTTTTACTGCAGTACTCATTCTTAATCCAGAGGCTATAGTCTTTCAGTTGCGAAGCTCTCATTCCCCATGAGCGATTAATGGGTACCAAAATATTTTTATGATCCTGGTAATTAAGCTAGTTCTAAGCCCGCACCGAAATCGGCACAAACTCCCGCTCCTCCGGCCCGATGTAATTCGCAGAAGGCCGAATAATCTTGTTGTCCACCCGCTGCTCGACGATGTGCGCGGCCCAGCCGCTGGTTCGTGCAATCGCAAATAGCGGTGTGAACATCGCTGTCGGTACACCCATCATGTGATAGCCAACGGCGGAGAACCAGTCGAGATTGGGGAACATTTTCTTTATATCCCACATTACCGTTTCCAATCTCTCGGCGATACTGAACATTTCCGTATCGCCCGCTTCTACTGAAAGTTTCCTCGCAACCTCCCGGATGATCCTGTTACGCGGGTCACCACTTGTATACACGGGGTGGCCGAAGCCAATGATGATTTCCTTATCGGCTACACGGCGGCGGACATCCGCCTCGGCCTCATCCGGACTGGCATAGCGCGTCTGGATATCGAATGCGACCTCATTAGCGCCGCCATGCTTGGGGCCGCGCAACGCGCCAATAGCGCCGGTGATTGCCGAGTAAAAATCGGACCCCGTGCCGGCAATCACGCGAGCAGCAAAAGTGGAAGCGTTGAACTCGTGCTCGGCGTACAGCACCAGCGAAGCATGCATGGCCTTCACCCACGACTGAGGCGGTGGTTTGCCGTGCAGCAGACGCAGGAAATGTCCACCTATGGAATCCTCATCAGCTGCCAATTCTATGCGGCGATTATTGTGGGAGTAGTGGTACCAGTAAAGCAAGATTGAGCCGAGGCAGGCCAGAAGCCTGTCCGCCAGGTCGCGCGCGCCTTCGACGGTATGTTTCTCCGCCTCCGGCAATACCGTGCCTAATGCGGACACGCCGGTACGCATCACATCCATCGGATGAGCAGTTGCCGGGATCGCTTCCAGAATGGTTTTAACGCCGGCGGGCAGATCACGCAGGCTTTTGAGTTTCTCCTTATACGCGGCCAGTTCGCCCAGCGTGGGCAACTTCTCATGCACCAGCAGATAGGCAATCTCTTCGAATTCACAGCTGTCGGCCATGTCGAGAATGTCATAACCGCGATAATGCAGGTCGTTGCCGGTTCTGCCGACGCTACAGATGGCGGTATTTCCCGCTATCACACCTGACAACACCACGGATTTCTTGCTTCTGAAAGGAGCACTTCCGGTGGTCTTACTCATTTTCAGGCTTTCTGGATTCGGAAAACATGTTGTTCAGTTTCTCCTCGTAGGCGTGGTAATCGAGAAAGTGATATAGCTCGGCGCGAGTCTGCATGGCGTCAATCGTCTTCTTTTGGGTGCCTTCGTTGCGTATTGCCCGGTACACGTTCAGGGCAGCGGCGCTCATGGCACGAAACGCGGATAGCGGATAAAGCACCAGGGAAACGTCTGCCTTGGCCAATTCCTCCACCGTATAAAGAGGCGTCGCGCCAAACTCGGTTATGTTCGCCAGGACCGGCACTCTCACAACTGCGGCGAATCGGCGGTAGGTGTCCAATTCAATCACGGCTTCCGGAAAGATCATATCCGCGCCCGCTTCCACACAAGCGCAGGCCCTGTCCATGGCAGATTGCAGACCTTCGACCGCCAGTGCATCCGTGCGCGCCATAATGACAAACTCGGGATCGGTCCTGGCATCTACCGCAGCCTTGATACGGTCCACCATTTGCGCCTCGCTGACGATCATCTTGCCCGGAAGATGGCCGCAACGCTTGGCCTCGACCTGATCTTCGATATGCATCGCCGCTGCGCCGGCTTTAACCATTGATTTCACCGCGCGGGCGACATTGAGAACGCCACCGAAGCCAGTATCCGCATCCACCAGTAGCGGCACATCGGTAATATCCGTGATGCGGCGTACATCGATCAGCACATCGTCCAGCGTCGAAATGGCAAGATCGGGTACACCCAGCGACGCCGCCGCCACGCCGCCGCCGGAAAGATAAAGCGCTTTGAACCCGGTACCGGCGGCCAGGCGCGCCGCATACGCATTGATGCAACCCGCAACCTGCAGAGGCTTCTCCTCGGCAAGCGCGGCGCGAAAACGGGAACCAGCGGAGATGATCATAAAAGCTGAAAAATCAACTGGAATTATCCGAGCGAATGCTTCACTGAATCTCGCTCATCCAACAGTTCCTGATAGGTGGCCTGCATTTTTTCCTTGCTGAATTCGGTGATCTCCAGATCAGGAACGATATGGTAGGCCCCCTTCTTGCAGACCACTGGAAAACCATACATAACGCCATCAGGAATCCCATAGCTGCCGTCGGAAGGGATGCCCATGGATACCCAGTCATTTTCTGGCGTGCCGAAAACCCAATCACGGATATGATCGACGGCGGCATTAGCGGCGCTTGCTGCGCTCGACATGCCACGCGCCTCGATGACCTCCGTACCACGGTGCTGCACGGTAGGGATAAAATAATCTTCTACCCAGGCAGGGTCGTCGATGAGGGAAGTGGCCTTATCGCCGCCAACCTCGACATGATTCAAGTCGGGATATTGGGTAGCGGAATGGTTACCCCAGACGATCATTTTTCTTACGCTGCCAACCGATTGTCTAAGTTTGTTGGCAATTTGTGATAAGGCGCGATTATGATCCAGCCTCATCATTGAAGAAAAATTGGCCGGCTTCAGGTCAGGCGCGTTTTTCATGGCGATGTAGGCGTTGGTATTGCAAGGATTGCCCACGATCAGAACTTTCACGTCGCGGCTGGCAACTTCATTCAGCGCCCTGCCCTGTCCGATGAATATGGCGCCATTTGCTTCCAGCAAATCTTTACGCTCCATGCCCTTGCTGCGTGGACGCGCACCCACGAGCATTGCGATGTCGGCGTCGCGGAAAGCGGATTTGGGATCATCGGTGATGGTTACGCCGGCCAGCAGCGGGAATGCGCAATCATCGAGCTCCATTACGACCCCCTTGAGCGCAGGCAATGATGGCGGTATGTCCAGCAATTGCAGGATGACAGGCTGGTCCTTGCCAAGCATGTCTCCCGCAGCGATGCGAAACAGCAGACTGTAACCGATCTGGCCGGCTGCACCCGTGATCGCCACGCGAATAGGATGATCCATTCCTGCACTCCTGTAGGTGAGTTGCCGGGACAAGAAATTTTCTGGAATTTACCACGCATCCGGCATGCTTGTCTAACGTGCTCAGTTTCGAAATTTAGGCATCACCGGAGAGCATGCGCTTGCCGTCATATTCGCATTTTTATGCTCAAGCATCCTGCTCGATGCGAAGGATTTAAAAAAAGAATCTTTTTAATACATCAAATAATTCCGCTTGGAAAAATATTGGGCGCTGCTGCCAATTCAAATTCGTTGGGGATTCCTTTAGGCTGAATTCGAATGTAATGCCTTATTTTTTTTAGGGATTATTTATGAAGAGGCTTAGGTTGTGCCGCTCGATATAACGGTCTACACTAATCCGTGGATGCAGAATCCGATGTTACGGGAGAGCAAAAATTGCAGGGAAAACGTCCCAAGTATCTTAATCTGCTGGAAATCAGGCAGCCGCTTCCTGCCATCATCTCGATCCTGCATCGCTTGAGCGGAGCGCTGCTGTTCTTTCCCGGCATTCCGCTTCTCCTTTGCGGCCTTGACCTGATATTAAACTCACCACAAGGCTACGCTCAATTCCAATCGTTTCTGACAAACCCGCTTTTCAAGGTGGCGTTAACACTTTTTTTGTGGTTTTTCCTGCATCATTTTTGTGCCGGCATTCGCTATCTGGCGCTGGATCTGCATTATGGCGGCAAGCTGGAGCAGGCGCGCCTCACCAGCAAGATAGTGCTGGCCATAGGGATCATTCTCACGCTACTGATGGGGGCATGGATATGGTAAAGCGTGTCATAACCGGCGCTCATTACGGTCTGCGTGACTGGCTGGCTCAGCGCATCACCGCAGTGGTCATGATTGTCTTTACTCTTTTACTTGCGGCAATATTTATGATTTCGCCGCCACATGATGAGGCGTCCTGGAAAGCAATATTCAGTAATCGGTGGATGCGGACCGCCTCCTTCCTGTTTCTTGTCAGCCTCTTCTGGCATGCATGGATCGGGATGCGCAATATCCTGATGGATTATGTTCACCCTACCGGCATTCGCCTGACGCTACAGATACTGGTCATCCTGTCCCTGATATTTTATACGATCTGGTCTGCGGAAATTTTGTGGGCCTTGGAGATGGCATGACGACGAGTAAACGAAAATTCGACGCGGTAATCGTGGGCGCCGGGGGCGCCGGTATGCGTGCGGCATTACAATTGTCCGAGGCGGGACTCAAGGTAGCCGTGCTATCCAAGGTTTTCCCCACCCGTTCCCACACGGTTTCTGCGCAGGGTGGTATTGCCGCGGCGCTCGGAAATGTCACGGAGGATAACTGGCATTGGCATATGTACGATACCGTGAAAGGCTCGGATTATCTCGGCGATCAGGACGCTATCGAATTCATGTGCCGCCAAGCCAGCGAAGTTGTGTATGAGCTGGAGCATTTCGGCATGCCGTTCGATCGCCTGGAGAGCGGAAAAATTTACCAGCGTCCCTTTGGCGGCCAATCACAGAATTTCGGCGGCGCACAGGCAACGCGCTCGTGCGCCGTGGCGGATCGCACCGGCCACGCCATGCTGCATACGTTATATCAGCGCAATGTACAGGCCAACACCCAGTTTTTTGTTGAATGGATGGGGCTGGATCTGATTCGTGATGAAGAAGGGGATGTGTGCGGCGTGGCAGCGCTGGACATCGAAACCGGTGAAGTCATGCTCCTGCAAGCAAGGGCGACGCTATTCGCGACCGGTGGCGGCGCTCGCATATTCAGCGCCAGCACTAATGCATTGATCAATACAGGCGATGGTCTCGGCATGGCAGTACGTGCCGGCATCCCCCTGCAGGATATGGAATTCTGGCAGTTTCATCCTACTGGCGTGTATGGAGTCGGCATACTTATCAGCGAAGCGGTGCGCGGCGAAGGCGGCTATTTGCTCAATAAAAATGGCGAGCGCTTTATGGAACGCTACGCGCCTCACGCTAAAGACCTGGCCAGCAGGGATGTGGTATCGCGTGCGCTGACCATGGAAATAAAAGAAGGCCGCGGCTGCGGCAGGGATGCCGACCATCTGCTGCTGAAACTCGATCATCTCGGTGCGGATGTGATCAAGGCGCGACTGCCAGGCATTCGTGAAATCGCCATGAAATTTGCCCATACAGACCCGATCCGTGATCCGATCCCAGTGGTGCCTACCGCGCACTATATGATGGGAGGCATTCCCACCAATCTTTATGGACAGGTGGTTGCGCCGTATAAAACCGGACCCGAGGAAGTCGTGCAGGGGTTTTATGCCGTGGGGGAATGCGCTTGTGTATCCGTACACGGCGCCAATCGCCTTGGAACCAATTCGCTACTCGATATCATCGTTTTCGGCCGTGCCGCGGGCAATGAGATCATCGAGGATTTGAACAGGCATCCGCATCACAAACAACTGCCTGCCGATGCCGCCGACAAAGCGCTCACGCGCCTTGACCGCCTGAACAACCAGAAGGATGGTGAGAATGTGGCGCAAGTAAGCGACGATTTACGCAAGACCATGCAGGCACATTGCGGCGTATTCCGTTTCCCGGACATGCTCAGGCAAGGAGTGGAAAAGATCGAAGAAGTGGCCAAGCGCGCCGGGCACACTGAGATCAGGGACAAAAGCAGGGTATTCAATACCGCGCGGGTAGAAGCGCTGGAGCTCGACAATTTAGTGGAAGTAGCCCTGGCCAGCATGATTTCGGCGGAAGCGCGCACTGAAAGCCGCGGCGCCCATGCGCGCGATGATTTTCCCAACCGGGATGACGACAAATGGCTCAAGCATACGTTGTATTTCAGCGCAGGCCGCCGGCTGGATTACAAGCCGGTCCGGTTGAAGCCGTTGACCGTGGATTCGTTCCCGCCGAAGGCAAGAATCTACTAACGAAAACAAACAACCACAAATTTTAATTAAGCATCAACTGTTTTAAACGCATCAAAAATTGCAATAACGAAAGTCAAGAGCGTCCCATGTCAAACGAAAACCGGGTATAGATGGGGCATTTAAGAATGGCCAGATAAGACAAAAATGGTCATGGCTGTCGCCAGTCATGTTTTCAGAATTTGCACCGCTTCGGCGCCAGCGATAAAACAAGAGGGAATAACAGAATGAAAACTATTGAACCTTGCGTCTTGGTGATCTTCGGAGCGAGCGGGAACCTGTCGCGGCTCAAATTGATTCCTGCGCTGTTTCGACTGGACGTAGCCGGGCGTTTGCCGGAAAAAATGGCGATACTGGGTTGTAGCCTTGAACCATGGAGCAATGGTCAGTGGATCGCGGAGGTATCGAAGATGCTTCGGTCCAAATTTGCTGATGGCATTGATGAGCAGGCCTTCGAGCGTTTTAGTGCCCGCTTGCATTACCATGCCAACCCCCCGGGCAACGGCGATGCTTATCTCAGATTAAAGCAAGTATTGGAAGAAACCCCCGGCTTTCCACCTAACACCGTGTTTTACATGGCCGTTCGACCTTCGGCTTTTCCGGCGATTATCGACAAGCTCGGCGTGATAGGGTTGCTTAATCAACAGAGGGGCTGGTGCCGCGTGGTAATTGAAAAACCTTTCGGCTATGACTTGCTGAGTGCACAGACTTTGCAGGGAAGCCTGTACCGGCATTTGAATGAACCGCAAATTTATCGCATCGACCACTACCTGGGCAAGGGTACGGTGCAAAACGTAATAGTATTTCGCTTCGCTAACATATTGCTGGAGCCGATATGGAACAATCATTATATTGACCATGTGCAAATTACGCATTCGGAAACCCAGGGCATTGCCGGGCGCGCCGACTATTACGAGGGTGCCGGGGCGCTGCGCGACATGATCCAGAGCCATCTGATGCAGTTGCTCGCCCTGGTGGCGATGGAACCACCGGTAACTTTGGCTGCGGAACACCTGCGGGACGAAAAAGTAAAAGTGCTGCAAGCAATACGGCCGATCACGCAAAATTCGGTACACGCCCATGCCTTTCGCGGCCAATATACCAACGGCATTATTGATGGCAAGCCCGTTCCCGCCTATGTGGACGAACCCGGCGTGGCGCCGGACAGCGCCACGGAAACTTATGCGGCACTGAAGCTGTTCATCGACAATTGGCGTTGGGCTGGCGTGCCGTTTTATCTGCGTACCGGCAAACGCATGGCGGAAAACAGTTCCGCAATTTGTATCCGCTTCAAGAGGCCGCCTCAGGATTTACTGCGTCGAATGCACCAGGAGCATCACGAGTCATCACGCCCAAATTGGATCATGCTGGGAATTCAGCCCAATGACTCCTTGAAAATGGAACTTCAGGTCAAAGTGCCAGGATTTGATCTGACGACTCGCACCATCAGCCTGGATGCCACATACCGCAAGGAAAGCGAACAGGAACATGACGCCTACGAGGGCTTGCTGCTGGACGTGATGCAGGGCGATCATTCATTATTTCTTCGTATTGATGAGGTGGAATGGGCTTGGCGCGCAGTCGATCCCATTATCAAGGTATGGGCGATGGAGCGCGATTTCATCAACGGTTATCATGCCGGCAGTTGGGGGCCACGAGGTACCTATCGCCTATTTGATAGTGATGATCAGTTTTGGCGCCATTCCCTGGACCCCGAAGGCGCTGATTTGCAAGCTTATTGATGCTGCTGTAACTGTTTTATGAGAGCAGTATCTTCTAATGGACATCTTTGTATTTATCGTAAATCCAACAGGATAAATCATGAATAATCCCTTAAAGCTTTCCATTTTTGACCATGAAAAAGTTGGTTTCGACACGGATTCGATCAAACACTCTCTTTCCAACGGCCTGACCTATTCGGTAGGCAAAGACACCATTACCGCTACCAATCGCGACAGATTCTTTGCTGCGGCCTATATGGTGCGCAACCGCCTGATCGACCGCTGGATGGAGACCATGCGCAGCTATTACATCAATGACGCCAAGCGTGTCTATTACTTTTCCCTGGAGTTCCTGATGGGGCGCACCCTGATGAATAGCGTACATAATCTCGGTTTTGATCAGCAATTCCGGGAGGCGTGCAATGATTTGGGGATCGACTTGGACAAAGTACGTGAAATAGAGCCGGATGCCGCGTTGGGAAATGGCGGCCTGGGACGTCTCGCTGCCTGCTTCCTCGATTCCATGGCGACACTCAGCCTCCCGGGTTACGGCTATGGCATTCGCTACGAATACGGCATGTTTGCCCAGCGTATCGAAGACGGCAGGCAGGTGGAGCATCCGGATAACTGGTTACGCTACGGCAACCCCTGGGAGTTCCCCCGCGCCGAGGTGTTGCATCAGGTCAAATTTCACGGTCGTGTGGTTCAATATGAAGATGAGAATGGTGTAGCGCGCTATCACTGGATCGATACCGATGACGTAATGGCGATGGCATTTGATACCCCTATCCCCGGCTATGGCACCCACACTGTCAACAACATGCGTTTATGGGCTGCGAAAGCCACGCGCGATTTCGAATTACGCTACTTCAACGAGGGCAATTATGTCAAAGCGGTGGAGGATAAGAACGATTCCGAAAACTTGTCCAAAGTACTCTATCCCGACGATACCACGGCAATGGGGCGCGAACTGCGCCTGAAACAGCAATACTTCTTCGTATGCGCTTCACTGCATGACATCCTCTATCGCTATAACAAGTACCAGACCAATTTCGATGCCCTTCCGGATAAAGTCGCGATCCAGCTGAATGATACGCATCCCGCCATCGCCATTCCGGAGCTGATGCGCATATTGGTGGATTTGCACCGTCTCGACTGGGACAAAGCGTGGGATATCACGATCCGCACTTTCGCCTATACCAACCATACGCTGATGCCCGAGGCACTCGAAACGTGGGCGGTCACCCTGTTCGAGAATGTCCTGCCGCGCCATATGCAAATCATCTACGAAATCAATCGCCGCTTTCTGAAAGATGTGATGCACCGATATCCTGGCGATACCGAAATACTGCGTCGCATGTCCATCATTGATGAGGAAGGAGGCAGGCGGGTCCGCATGGCACATCTTGCCATTATAGGTAGCCATAAAGTGAACGGGGTAGCACAAATTCATACCGAACTGATGAAGCAGACCATATTTGCGGATTTCGACAGGTTTTTTCCCGGCAAGATCATCAATATCACCAACGGTATTACGCCGCGCCGCTGGCTGAATCAGGCTAATCGACGCTTGGCTGAACTTATTACTTCACGCATCGGCGCTGGCTGGGTCAAGAACTTGAGTCAGTTGAAAAATCTGATTCCGCTTGCCGATGAGGCTTCTTTCCGCGAGGAGTTCGCTGCCGTGAAGCGCGCGGACAAGGAGCGATTCGTCACTATGCTGAAGCAAAAGCACAACATTGATGTCAGCGCAGATTCGCTGTTCGACGTCCAGATCAAACGTATTCATGAATATAAGCGGCAACTTCTCAACGTGCTGCATATTGTCACACTATATAACCGCCTTCGTGAGGATCCAGATGCCCACTATGTCCCGCGTACCGTAATTTTTGGTGGCAAGGCGGCGCCCGGCTACGCCACGGCCAAGCTCATAATCAAGCTTATCAACGACATCGCGGATATCGTCAATAATGATCCAAAGGTAGCCGGCCGTCTGAAAGTGGTATTCATACCCAATTACGATGTATCGACCGCGGAAGAAATGATTCCGGCGGCAGACCTTTCCGAGCAGATTTCAACAGCAGGTACAGAGGCTTCCGGTACCGGGAACATGAAGCTGGCATTGAATGGCGCACTCACCATCGGCACCCTGGATGGCGCAAATATCGAAATCCGCAACGAAGTCGGGGAGGACAACATATTCATATTTGGCCTCACGGCGGCGGAGGTCGCCGAGGCGAAAGTAAAGGGTTATCGTCCGTGGGATTTTTATCACGATAACGCGGAATTGCGGAGGGCGCTGGATATGATCGCTTCGGGCTTTTTTTCCATAAGTGAGCCGGGCCGCTTTAAACCTATTGTAGATTCTCTCTTGCAGGGCGGCGACAAGTACATGCTGTTGGCGGATTATGCCTCTTACATCGCTTGCCAGGAAAAGGTTGCGATCGCATACCAGAATCAGGACGAGTGGATACGAAAGGCAATTCTGAATATTGCCAACATGGGTAAATTTTCCAGTGACCATACCATCATGCAATATGCCAGCAAGATTTGGGATGCAAAACAGGTCATTCCTGTCGAGTAAAGATTGACCGGCCAGTCTCAAATGTCTTTCCGGCTGGTCGGTTGTTTGCGTTTTTCTATCACGGGTGCTTGATGAGGAAACGTCTATGTGTTATCCCTTGCGTATCGCAAGAGTAGCGTCCGATATCTTCTTACATCCGCTGAAAGGTTAACAGACTATGAAATTCTCCATTTTTCGCTTCGATCCCGACAAGGACGAAAAACCTTATATGCAGGACTATGACATCGCGCTGGAACCGGCGGACAGGATGCTGCTGGACGCGCTCATCCGAATAAAAACCGTGGATGACAGCTTGAGCCTGCGGCGTTCCTGCCGTGAAGGGGTATGCGGATCGGATGGAATGAATATCAACGGACGCAACGGATTGGCGTGCATTACTCCAGTAGCCGGGTTGAAAGAGCCCGTGGAACTGCGGCCATTGCCCGGGCTTCCCGTGATACGCGACCTGATCGTGGATATGACGCAATTTTTCCAGCAATATCATTCGATCAAGCCTTACCTCATCAACAATGACCCCCCCCCGGAAACCGAGCGGTTGCAATCGCCTGAAGACCGGGCAAAGCTGGATGGACTATACGAATGCATACTCTGCGCATGCTGCTCCACTGCATGTCCTTCATTCTGGTGGAATCCTGATAAATTCGTGGGCCCAGCCGGACTGTTGCAGGCATATCGCTTTCTCGCCGACAGCCGCGACCAGGCCACAGCCGAGCGCCTGGATTATCTGGAAGACCCCTACCGCCTGTTCCGCTGCCATTCCATCATGAACTGCGTCGATGTATGCCCCAAGGAATTGAATCCCACCAGCGCCATCGGACGGATCAAAGATATGATGGTTAAAAGAACGGTATGAGGAAACTGGAGCGTGCCCGATGGCGTTGCCGTCGTGGCCTGCTGGAACTGGATATCGTGCTGCAACGGTTTATGGATGCGTATTACGTTAAACTGGATGAAGCCGAGCTCCGGCAATTTGAAATATTGCTGGATCTTCCTGATAATGACTTGTGGGATATGATCGCGCTAAAAAAAGAAGCGGAGGATATGAGACTGCAACCCGTATTGCATCTCTTGCGGACTATTTAATCTAAATCCGGCAGTTGATCGCTTATTTTTCAGTTTAGCGTTATGATCCATAACGACTTTTTTTATCACTTGGCCTTCACCTTTCTGGTGAGTTGGCTACGGGGTGGATTGAACACACTCCACCCTGCCCAACCACCGGATTTAGGTTTAATTGCATCATCGCGGCTTTTTTTGCTGGAAAGAAAATAAGGGGGGAACGACATGGAGCAAAAACATATAGCGACTCTCAATCTGGATAACGGCAATCATCCGGCTGAATTTCCTATCATGGCCGGCAGTATGGGCCCGGATGTGGTGGACATTCGTACTCTGCATGCCAAGAGCGGGGTATTCACCTACGACCCCGGCTTCCTGTCCACCGCCAGTTGCAGTTCCAAAATAACTTTCATTGATGGCGATAAGGGCATTCTGCTTTATCGGGGCTACCCGATCGAGCAATTGGCCAAGCGATGTGATTTCATGGAAGTGTGCCATTTGCTGATGAATGGAGAACTGCCGACCAGAAGTCAGAAGTCCGCGTTCGTCAAGACCATCAAAGATCATACGATGGTGCATGAGCAACTCGCGCGCTTTTTTACCGGTTTTCGCCGTGATGCCCATCCCATGGCGGTGATGGTCGGAGTAGTCGGCGCATTGTCGGCGTTTTATCATGACGCAATGGATATTTCCGATGCCAACCACCGTGAACTGTCGGCCTTCCGGCTGGTAGCAAAGCTACCTACCATTACGGCAATGACCTATAAATATAATATCGGCCAGCCTTTCGTATATCCGCGCAACGATCTTAGCTATGCGGAAAACTTCATGCACATGATGTTCGCCACGCCCGCCGAGGAATATAAGCCCAACCCGGTGCTTGCGCGAGCGCTGGATCGTATTTTGATCCTGCATGCCGATCACGAGCAGAACGCTTCCACTTCCACCGTGCGGCTCGCCGGCTCCAGCGGCGCCAATCCATTTGCCTGCATCTCCGCCGGTATCGCCTGCTTATGGGGACCTGCACATGGTGGAGCAAACGAAGCCTGCCTGAACATGCTGGAGGAAATTGGGGACGACTCGCGCATCGGCGAGTACATCGAGCGCGCTAAAGACAAAAATGACAGTTTCAGGCTGGTGGGCTTCGGCCACCGTGTATACAAAAATTTTGATCCCCGCGCCAAGCTGATGCGCGAAACCTGCCATGAAGTGCTGAGCGAACTGGGGCTGCACGACGATCGTTTGTTCAAGCTGGCGCTGAAACTGGAGAAAATTGCGCTTGAGGACGAATATTTCATCTCCAAGAAACTTTATCCCAATGTTGATTTTTACTCCGGCATTGTGCAGCGTGCTTTGGGAATTCCAGTCTCCATGTTCACTGCCATTTTTACCATGGCACGCACGGTAGGCTGGATTGCCCAGTGGAACGAAATGATTTCCGATCCGGACTATAAAATAGGGCGACCACGTCAGCTCTATACTGGGGCCACCACACGAGATGTAGTCTCGATTGCGTTACGCAAGTAGTCTCGCTCTGCCAGCCAGGAGATCTCCAGCCATGATGAAGCAACTGTTTGAGGATTCCTTGCTGTTTGGTACCAATGCGTCCTTCATTGAAGGGCTTTATGAAAAGTACCTGCACAATCCGGAATCGGTTCCGCCGGAATGGCACGAATACTTCGACAAACTGCGGCAGGCAGAACGAACGGCCGGATCGGCTGGACAGGTTTCTCAAAATGTTCCGTACTCATCGGAAGTCGAATCGTTCAGCCGACCCCCGGCAGCGCCCTGGCGCCTCAGCGGACATAGCCCCGATCAGGAACTTCTACAGGACGATTACGACCTTGAAACGGAACGCAAACAGATAGCGGTTTTACAAATCATCAACGCATACCGTTTCCTGGGCGTGCGCCATGCTGACCTCGACCCCCTCAAACATCAGGAAAAGCCGCATATTCCCGAACTTGAACCCACCTATTACGGGCTGACAGAGGCGGACATGAGTACGGTTTTTGGCACCGGCTCATTGATCGGTCCGCCGCGCGCATCGTTGGCGGACATTCTGCGCATACTGCGGGAAACCTACTGTGGCAGTATCGGCGTCGAGTATATGTACATTACCGATACCGAGCAAAAACGGTGGATACAGAATCGTATCGAAGGTTCGCGCGCACAATCCCGGTTTTCCCCTGAATACAAACGCCATATCCTGGAACGCCTCAATGCGGCAGAAGGATTGGAAAAGTATCTGCACACACGCTATGTCGGACAGAAGCGCTTTTCTGGCGAAGGCGGCGAAAGCCTGATTCCGCTATTGGATAACCTGCTGCAGCGCGCGGGCCAGATGGGCGTGCAGCAGGTTATCATTGGCATGGCCCATCGCGCACGGCTTAATGTCCTGGTCAACACACTGGGGAAGTTGCCGAGCGATCTGTTCCAGGAATTCGAAGGCAAATATGCGCAGGACCTGACTGAAGGAGACGTCAAATATCATCAGGGTTTTTCTTCCGCGGTATCCACTCCGGGCGGTACGATGCGCCTGACGCTGGCATTCAACCCATCACATCTGGAAATTGTAGACCCGGTAGTGCAAGGCTCGGTGCGCGCCCGTCAGCAGCGTCTGCGAGACAGGCAGGGCGATCTGGCGCTGCCTGTGCTTCTGCATGGCGACGCAGCATACTCGGCTCAGGGCGTGGTGATGGAAACCCTGAATCTGTCGCAAACGCGCGGCTACGGTACCGGTGGTACGATACACGTCATTATCAATAACCAGATCGGTTTCACAACTTCTGATCCACGTGATACGCGCTCTACACTTTATTGCACTGATGTGTCGAAAATGATCGAAGCGCCGATTCTCCATGTCAACGGGGATGACCCTGAGGCAGTCGTCATGGCGGCTGAGATTGCGCTTGATTTTCGGATGAAGTTTCATAAGGATGTGGTCGTGGACATGGTTTGTTTCCGCACCCTCGGCCACAATGAGCAGGACGAACCCATGGTGACTCAACCGCTGATGTACAAGATTATCGGCCGCCATCCCGGCACCCGCAAGCTCTATGCCGATAAACTGGAAGCCGAAGGCGTCATCGGCGCCGGCCAGGCCGAGCTGATGGTAAAAGCCTATCGGGATGACATGGATGGAGGCCGCAATCCCAACAAAACCATTCTTTATGGCTATAAATCTTCGAACGCGGTGGACTGGACACCCTTCCTGAAGAATAACAAGTGGGACATGAAGGTGCAGACCGGGCTGCCGATAGCGGAATTAAAAAATCTGGCCACGCGATTAACGGATGTTCCCTCCAAGTTCAAGTTACATGCACGGGTGGAAAAGGTCATCGCCGACCGCCGCTTGATGGGCGAAGGAAAATTACCCCTGGATTGGGGAATGGCTGAAACCCTTGCTTATGCGGCGCTTCTGAAAGATGGATATGCCGTACGCATTTCCGGACAAGATTCGGGACGTGGAACTTTTTTTCACCGCCATGCTGTGCTGCATGACCAGAACCGGGCGCGATGGAACGAGGGAACGTACGTTCCCCTTCGCCATATTGCTCCCGAGCAACCTGGTTTCGTTATCATCGATTCTGTACTCTCGGAAGAAGCCGTGCTGGGCTTCGAGTACGGCTATACAACCGCGGAACCAAATGAACTGGTAGTATGGGAGGCGCAGTTTGGCGATTTTGCAAACGGTGCGCAGGTTGTAATAGACCAGTTCATCGCCTCCGGCGAAGCCAAATGGGGCCGTCTATGCGGCCTGGTGATGATGCTGCCGCACGGCTATGAAGGGCAAGGGCCCGAGCACTCCTCCGCACGGCTGGAGCGTTTTCTGCAACTCTGCGCCGAATACAATATTCAAGTGTGCGTTCCATCCACCGCCGCACAGATGTTTCACATGCTTCGGCGGCAAATGATCCGGCCGTTGCGCAAGCCGCTTATCATCATGAGTCCTAAAAGCCTGTTGCGGCATAAGGAGTCCTTCTCAAGTCTCGAAGATCTGGCCAATGGCAGTTTCCGGAACGTGATTCCGGAGATGGACAAGCTCGATCCCCAAAATGTACGGCGCGTCATCGCTTGCTGCGGCAAGATATATTACGAACTGCTGGCTTATCGCCGGGAACACGAAATCAAGGATATCGCAATTGTTCGTATCGAGCAGTTGTACCCTTTTCCACATGATGATTTCCAGATTGAGGTTGACCGCTATTCTCAAGCTAAAGATATACTCTGGTGTCAGGAGGAGCCCGGCAACCAGGGTGCCTGGCACCGTATTCAGCACTATCTGCTGCGGCACAAGCGTCCCGACCAAAGTTTAGGCTATGCGTTGCGGCCGTCGTCAGCCTCCCCGGCAGTAGGGTATCTGGCGAAACACAAATTTCAGCAGAACGAATTGATAGTGGCAGCGTTTCGCGAAAAAATTTAAGCCAAAGGAATAACCATGCTCGTCGATGTCAAAGTTCCGGTTTTATCCGAATCCGTGGCGGAAGCCACATTGCTTTCCTGGCATAAAAAAGAAGGCGAACATGTTGATAGAGATGAGAATCTGATTGATGTCGAAACAGATAAAGTCGTGATGGAGTTGCCGGCGCCGGCCGCTGGCGTATTGGCCAAAATCGTCAAGGGCGACGGGACGATAGTAGCAGGCGGCGAGATCATCGCCACCATAGACACCGAGGCGGTTCCAGCTGAAACCAAAGCGGCTCCAGATGCGGCGGCGGGGTCTGCTCCCTCAGGCGTGACGTCCGCTCCCGAGGCCACCTCCGCTGTTGCGGCAGCCCCGGCGATGATGCCGGCCGCGCAACATTTGGCGGCGCAGGCAAATCTTGATGTGGGTGAAATCAGCTCGATTAAAGGTAGCGGACGCGATGGCCGAATTACGAGAGAGGATGTGGCGGCCCATGTGGAAAAGAAACCTTCGCCCTCTGGCGCGCCGTCTCCCTCGCCGTCACCGGCAGGCCCCGCACCTTCGGCAACTCCTGCACCTGCACCTGCACCTTTAACCACGACTACGGCACCGACCGCAACAGCCGCGCCCGCGCTTGCGGGTGACAGACCCGAACAACGGATGGCGATGTCCCGGCTGCGGGCGCGTATCGCCGAGCGACTCGTGCAGTCGCAGTCCACCGCCGCGATACTCACCACGTTCAACGAAGTGAACATGCAAGCGATAATGGACTTGCGCGCCCGCTACAAGACGAGTTTTGAAAAAGAGCACGGCATCAAGCTTGGCCTCATGTCGTTTTTTGTCAAAGCGGCGGTGGCGGCGCTGAAAAAATTTCCTGTCGTCAATGCATCCGTGGATGGAAATGACATCGTCTATCACGGCTATTACGACATAGGCATCGCGGTAAGCAGTCCGCGCGGGCTAGTGGTTCCCATCATTCGAAATGCGGACGCTTTGTCACAGGCGGGGATTGAAAGGCAGATCGCAGACTTCGGCAAGCGCGCCCTCGATGGCAAATTAACGATGGAAGAGCTGACGGGCGGCACCTTCTCCATCACCAATGGCGGCATATTCGGCTCGATGCTTTCAACACCCATTATCAATCCCCCCCAGAGCGCGATTCTGGGGATTCATGCCACGAAGGAGCGGCCAGTAGCCGAGAATGGGCAGGTGGTGGTTCGTCCGATGTGTTATCTCGCGCTTTCCTACGACCACCGCATCATCGACGGACGTGAAGCGGTACTCTCTTTAGTGGCGATGAAAGAGGCTTTGGAATATCCCATGAGCCCGTTACTGGAAGCCTGAGACGCCAGGCAAGCCGCGATTTCATAAGCGCTACGCATTCCTCCTGTATCCTGTTTTTTTATAAGTGAAAATATGTCCCAACTTTTTGACGTGGCAGTAATCGGCGCGGGCCCTGGCGGCTACGTCGCGGCAATCCGTTGCGCCCAGTTAGGGCTCAATACCGTATGTATAGATGAGTGGAAAAATCCGCAGGGCAAGCCCAGCCTTGGTGGAACCTGCCTGAATGTGGGCTGCATCCCATCGAAGGCGCTCCTTGAATCATCGGAAAATTATGAACGTGCCGCCCATAAATTCTCTGCTCATGGAATCAGGATCGAGGGTTTGTCGGTGGACATCCCGGTAATGATGTCTCGCAAGGACAAGATTGTCGCAGGCTTCACCGGCGGCGTGGCCATGCTGCTCAAAAAAAATAAAGTCGCGTCAATGCACGGGCATGGCACGTTGCTCAAGGGCGGCAAAGACGCTAGTGGCAACCATAGTCTTTGGCAGATCGAGGTGAAGAATGGGGACCAGACGGAGGCCATCGAGGCAAAACACGTCATCATCGCCACGGGTTCAACACCGCGCACACTGCCGTTCGCACCCGTGGACAATGAGCGAGTACTGGATAACACTGGTGCACTGGCGATGAAAGAAGCGCCGGGGCGACTGGGCGTCATCGGCGGGGGCGTGATTGGCCTGGAAATGGGCAGTCTATGGCGGAGGCTCGGTTCGGAAGTCACTATTCTTGAAGCGCTGCCCGGGTTTCTTATGGCCGCCGACGAGCAAGTGGCGAAGGAGGCGCGAAAAATCTTCACCCGAGAATCAGGCCTGGTGATAAAAACAGGTATCAAGATAAGCGGGATCAAAACGGGTGAAAAAAGTATCACCGTTGAGTATGCAGACGCAGAGGACATACAGGGGATCTCACAAAAACTCGAAGTGGATAAACTGATTGTCGCGGTGGGACGCGTTCCCAATACGGCTGAATTGGGCGCGGAAAATATCGGGCTGAAGCTGGATAAGCGGGGTTATATTGAAGTAGACAGCAATTGCCGTACCAACCTCCCGAATATATATGCTGTGGGTGACGTGGTGCGCGGGCCCATGCTGGCGCATAAGGCTTCCGAGGAAGGTGTCGCGGTTGCCGAGACCATTGCGGGTCAGGCTGGACACGTGAATCTCGATACGGTCCCCTGGGTAATTTATACCTCACCGGAAATTGCCTGGGTGGGCAAAACCGAGCAGGAACTGAAAGCGGGAGGCGTTCAATATAAGGCGGGACAGTTCCCCTTCATGGCTAACGGTCGTGCACGCGCGCTCGGAGAGACAGGTGGCTTCGTCAAAGTACTGACTGACGCGAACACCGACCGCATCCTCGGCATCCACATGATCGGTCCCTACGTTTCAGAGATGATTGCCGAAGCGGTGGTCGCAATGGAATTCGCGGCCAGCAGTGAAGATATCGCGCGCATCGTTCATGCCCATCCCTCGCTTTCCGAAGTATTGCACGAGGCGGCGCTGAGCGTGGATAAACGCGCGATTCATATATAGGAAAGGAAGGAGCGTCCAGCTCCAACCGAGCTGTCGCTGCACTACCTTTCCGAAAGGCTTTACGCAACAATTGGGCAAGGCGCTCCAGCTACTCCCAACATCGCCTCAATCATAAGCTTTCATCCCGGGCTTAAACACTGAATGGGTATTGCCCAACTCCCGTGTTTGCCACCGCTCGGTCAGTTCCCGCATAGCCTTCCGCCGCTCAAGACGCTCCAACTCGGCCATGCGCTCGCGCACAGGCGCCTGCTCTAGCAGAATACGAGCCTCGACCTCGTTCTCTATGTTACTTACATACTCAGTAATGTCGTGAACACGTGGAACCAGCTTCAGTACTTCTATTTCCGCTGCGGACTTTATCTCGTTGCGCTCGGCGAGAAATCTGGACGACATCAGCCCGAAATCATGAAGCTTGGCCCGCAAGGGGTGAGCAGATCTCCAGCTGCCCATCTGACGCTCCGCCTTAATTACGTCCATTCTGGCCTGCCGCAATTGCTCTGATAAGGAATCGCGAGCCTGCCGGGCAGCCAATACCTCGTGGTCGCGCTCCACCAGATCGCATACGTCCGGCGGCCGTAATTCTGCCATCACGGCGCGCAACTCAGCGCTTGTCATACAATCCATCTTCTCCTGCATCTCAGTTCCCCGATTTGCCGTTCGGCCTCAAGACCGGTAATCTCGGCATGGACGTTAAAGAATGACCTGGCGCGCCAGGTCGACGATTGCACTTGGGCGACGCCAATTCGCTCACTTTTCCCACCCTTTTGCCCGCCATGGCCGGGCAATGCCTGTACCATCATCGGTATGACTACGCATACAATATTTGCGGAACAACACTTCTATTGTGTTTCAGCGCTCGCTTCAGAATACTGATGGGGGTCAATCCTGATGTAATAATCATATTCATCTGGAGTACAAGTCAAGGATCTTCATTCCTGTGCGCATATTCACTTTTAGTAGCCTGTCGGACTTAAAAGAAATCGGCTGCAAAAGCGTCTGGTCGGTTTGATATTTCGCTGCTTTTTGGACCAATAGAATAACTATTGGCCTTCAAATCCTCAAAATCTGCCCTCACCCAGTCACTTTTTCGCTGTGATTCTTTAAGTCCGACAGGCTGCTAGAAATGAACCTTGATGCTGGCTTGATAGAATTCCTTGGACACGTCTCCTTTGAGATCAGCGCCAGCCGAGAAGCGCAGGGCGAGATTCATAGGCAGCGCAAATTCGATATAGGGACCTATCCAGTTATAAACCGTCCCGGTATTTCCTTCTATCCTGTCTTTATGGAATCGCAGATGCTCCCAGTGAACGCCTACGGAACTGACCGGTATATTTTTGAAATTGAACAGCGCCGGTTTGACACCGAGGCTGATCCAGTTATGGATGAAATCCCTGGCCCGCTCATCGCGGATAGCCATATAGTAGGCAAGGTACGCCTGCCCAGTAAAATGGTCGTCATTATAGTTTATCGTCATACTGGGCACCACGCCTTCCCCAGCCCGGATACCCCTGCCGACGATTTTGCTGGATAGTAAGGCGCCGTTCAGCATGCCTATCTGGGGATTGATACTTAATGCATGGTTGAGAAAGTGAAAATTCAGACCCATGCCGACCTCAGTCCACAACCCGTTACCGCCAGCATCGACCTGGGTACCGTTCGGACCGGAAACCACCCGGCTGCGGCCGAAATTGGGACTCGTCCATAGCCAGCTATAAAAGGTGAAGTCGATATTGTCGAGGACTTCATATTCTGCATCGAGTATGGTTTGGAAACCAAAAAACGCATCCTGCTTCAAGGTCACGCCACCATGAAATTTTTTCCTGTCAAGGCCGTGACCTCCACCATCGGCATCCTGCCACCCTGCGCCCGCCACAGGTTTTTCCACGTTTGCAACCCTTGTTCCCACGGCTTCCGGCTTCTTCTTGAACTCGTTACCTGTTTGCGCGGGCGAAGCAGAAGACTGCACCGTCACGGTATCGTGTAATTTTTCCTTGCCGACACCGTGATCTGTGCTCGCGGTATTTCGGTCCCCTTGCCCCCCTTTACTCTCCAAACGCGCTTCCAACTCCAGGATCCTTGCTTCCAGGGTTTCGAGCCTCTTCTTAAGCTCGCCGTCTGTTTTCGCAAGTACGGCAGAAGACATACAGGCTGTCACAAGAAACAGAAAGAGACCGAAAAGTTTTTTAGTACCGCTTATCCAACTTCTATCAACGCTATTGTTTGTTCCAAACTTTAGTGGCATTTTTTATTTTCGCTTTTACTTTTTGTGGATTCTTACTTCAACCTTCGATTCCGCTTCCTCAGTATTTTGTGAAGTAAACGTGAAGTAAGTGTGAAGTAACTGTGAAGTAAGTGTGAATTTAATGTGAAGTACTTGTGAAGAAGATGTGAAGTATCAGGAATTAAGTGTGATTAAATTGTGAAGAAATTGTGAAGAAATTGTGAAGTCCACATTTTTTTTAAGGAATTAAGGCTTTTTTTCTCGTTTCGAAGTTTTAGCGGAACTTCAAAACGAAGGTTGGGTAATTCTTTATCCAGGAGTTATTGCGAGCAATTCAGCGACAGAATCCCTTTTCACCCATAGGTAAAGACTGTACAGGCCCAACCATGCCAAAGCATTGAAGAGCAAGTACCTAAAGCCCGGGGGACCACCATAGCGTGGCGCTACATGTATGGGTCGCACTCGGGTTGTTGGTTGTTATCGTCGGTTTTTCTGTTCTCTAAGGGACCGAAACCTTTGTATATCTCCGCATCTGTCAGCTGACTTGAATTTCACCGAAGCACCAGCCTGAATTCCTTAGGAGATTATTCGTGGTTGAATATTTTGCGGGTAACGTCGGCTTGCCACTTTTGGGTTAAAATGAGGCCTTTGCAGAATCCTCCATGACGAGCATTACGATCGCCCTTTCCAAGGGCCGCATTTTTGACGATACTGCGCCGTTGTTGAAAGCAGCCAGCATCGTCGCGCTAGATGATCCTGAAACGTCGCGTAAGCTGATCCTTGCGACCAATCGTGGTGACGTGCGGCTTATCATTGTACGAGCCTCGGATGTACCCACTTACGTGCAGTACGGCGCCGCGGATATGGGCATCGCAGGAAAGGACGTACTGCTGGAGCATGGCGGCGCAGGGCTTTATCAGCCGCTGGACTTGAATATTGCCTGCTGCCGCATGATGGTGGCGGTGCGCGATGATTTCAATTACGAAGAGGCCGTAAGCCGGCGAGCGCGAGTGCGAGTCGCAACGAAATATTTACAAACAGCACGCGAACACTTTGCCGAAAAAGGCATGCACGTGGATCTTATCAAGCTCTACGGTTCGATGGAACTCGCGCCGCTGGTAGGATTGGCGGACGCGATTGTGGATCTGGTTTCCAGCGGTGGCACGCTAAAGGCCAACCATCTGAAGGCAGTGGAAGAGATCATGCCGATTTCGGCGCGACTGGTCATCAATCAGGCAGCACTGAAATTGAAGCGGGAAGCGATACAGCCAATGCTGGAAGCTTTCTCTGCGGCAATCATCAAATGAAGCATGAATTAGCAAAAACGTCACAATCAATAAATCCACGCGCCTTCCCATGATTCAAATCAAACGGCTGTCCTCCACCGATGTCCGCTTCAACGAAGCACTAGCGGAACTGCTGGCTTTTGAAAACGCCCAGGATGCGAAGCTGGAGGCAGCCGTCGCCGACATTCTTGTTGATATCAAGAAGCGGGGTGATGAAGCCCTGCTGGAATATACGCGTCGTTTCGACAATTGGGATCCAGTTTCGGCAGCGGCACTCGAATTGCCCCGCCAACGCTTGCAACAAGCCCTGCAAGACCTGCCTGCAGATCAGCGTGAGGCCCTGGAACAAGCCGCATCGCGCGTGCGCGTTTACCACGAAAAGCAGCTGGCACAATCCTGGAGTTATATCGAACCTGACGGTACGCTCCTTGGCCAGAAAGTAACCCCGCTGGATCGTGTTGGCCTGTACGTTCCCGGCGGCAAGGCGTCTTATCCTTCCTCCGTGCTGATGAACGCAATTCCCGCCAAGGTGGCAGGCGTGGGCGAACTCGTCATGGTCGTACCGACCCCCGGTGGCGAGATAAATGATCTCGTCTTGGGTGCCGCAGCCATTTGCGAGGTTGAGCGAGTATTTACCATTGGCGGCGCTCAAGCCGTCGGCGCACTGGCTTATGGCACCTCGGCAGTGCCGCACGTTGACAAGATCGTCGGCCCCGGCAACGCGTATGTGGCAGCGGCTAAGCGCCGCGTATTCGGTATGGTAGGCATAGACATGATAGCGGGACCTTCAGAAATCCTGGTGATTTGCGACGGCAAAACAAATCCCGACTGGATTGCCATGGATCTGTTTTCACAGGCGGAGCATGATGAGCTGGCGCAAGCGATCCTGCTTTCCCCCGATGCCGATTTTATCGACGCGGTAGCGGCAAGTATTGACCGCCAACTGGAAGCGATGCCGCGCAAGGCGGTAATACGAGCTTCGCTTGAAGGCCGCGGCGCGTTGATCCAGGTACGTGATCTGGACGAAGCCTGCGCCATAGCCAACCATATCGCACCGGAGCATCTTGAGCTATCGGTTGAACAGCCGGAAAAATGGCTGGAAAAGATCAGGCATGCCGGCGCCATTTTCCTGGGCCGTTACACTTCCGAAGCGCTCGGCGATTATTGCGCTGGCCCCAATCATGTGTTGCCCACCTCTCGTACCGCACGCTTCTCATCACCGTTAGGCGTGTACGATTTTCAGAAACGTAGCAGTATTATCAAAGTGTCGGAACAGGGCGCGGCAAAATTAGGTCCGATAGCGTCCATCCTGGCTCATGGAGAGGGTTTGCAAGCCCATGCGATGTCTGCGGAATATCGGATCAGGAATGGCGTCGACGTGAAATGATTCGACGGATTCTTTCAGAGCCAAGCCATACTTTATGCCGTATCCTGCCGGCCGTAAATCGAAGCTGAGTCATATAAAAATGCCAGCATCGCCCGATCAAATCATTCGGCCCGAGATCCTCGCGCTCTCCGCTTATCACGTACCGCCTGCAAGCGGAATGGTGAAGCTGGACGCAATGGAGAATCCTTATTCTCTTCCACCCGAGTTATGCGAAGAGATTTCACGGCTCACGGCCGGCGCGCCGATCAACCGTTATCCCGATGCGAGCGCTGCTTCACTTAAAAACGCATTGCGGAAAGCGCTTTCGATCCCGCCAGGTATGGAAATCATGCTAGGTAACGGTTCGGACGAGATCATCCAGATCATCGCTTTGGCCTTCGCCAGACCTGGAGCAGTGTTGATGAGTGTCGAACCCGCCTTTGTCATGTTTCGCATGACTGCCGTGTTCGCCGGGATGAAATATGCAGGGGTGCCGTTAAATGCTGATTTTTCGCTTGATATGGACGCGATGCTTGCCGCCATTGCGCAGCACCAGCCAGCGGTAATTTTTATTGCATATCCAAATAACCCCACTGGCAACCTGTTTGACAGCGAAGCAATCTCACGTATTATTGAAGCTGCTCCTGGCGTGGTGGTCGTGGATGAGGCTTATCATGTCTTCGCCGATGCAAGCTTTATGGGCAAGCTGGCGCAATACCCCAATCTGTTATTGATGCGCACGCTTTCCAAGCTGGGGCTGGCGGGTTTAAGGCTGGGACTCCTGGCCGGAAGATCTGAATGGTTGATACAGCTTGAAAAATTGCGTTTGCCGTATAATGTAGGCGTTGTCACTCAACTGATCGCGGAAAAGGTATTGCAGCATCGTGATGTCCTGATGCAACAGGCCACAGCGATCAAAGTCGAACGCGCGTTAATGGGTGAACGGCTGGCAGCACTGAACGGTATCGAGGTTTTTCCGACGGATGCGAATTTCATTTTGTTCCGCGTGACTCGAGAGGGTGGCGGGAATGAAGCCAATCGGGTATTTCTGGGACTTAAAGAGCGCGGAATATTGATCAAAAATCTTGACGGGCACCACCCGCTATTGAAGAATTGCCTGCGCGTCACAGTGGGCAAACCCGACGAAAACATGAAATTTCTGATGGCGCTTCAGGCCTCGCTTGATAAATCCAACAATTAAATTAACCCATCCATGCGTCAGGCCCAAATTAACCGAAACACCCTGGAAACCCAAATTGACGTCAAAGTTAATCTGGATGGTACCGGGAACGTAGCGCTGGATACGGGAGTGCCATTTCTCGATCATATGCTGGACCAGGTAGCGCGTCACGGCATGATAGATATGGAGATCGCTGCTAGAGGCGATCTCCATATCGACGCCCATCATACGGTAGAGGATATCGGCATCACCCTTGGACAGGCATTCAAGCAAGCTATTGGGGACAAGAAGGGCCTGCGACGTTACGGCCACGCTTATGTGCCGCTGGACGAGGCGTTGACGCGTGTGGTGGTGGATCTCTCGGGACGCCCCGGCATGGCGTTTAATGTCAAATTTGCCCGCGCCCGCATCGGCGAGTTCGACGTGGATTTGATAAAAGAGTTTTTTCAAGGGTTTATAAATCATGCCTTGATGACGGTGCATATTGACAATCTGGCCGGCTGCAACGCGCATCATCAGGCAGAAACCATATTCAAGGCATTTGGACGTGCATTACGCGTGGCAATCGAAACCGACCCCCGCGCCTTGGATACGATTCCATCCACCAAAGGCTCCTTGTAGACGCCCTCAACCCTCATCTACCCAGCATGACTGATATTGCAATCGTTGACTACGGCATGGGTAATTTGCGCTCGGTGTCCAAAGCGCTGGAACATGTCGCGCCGACCGCCTCCATTGTCATTACCGACGATCCGGAGGTAGTGCGGAAGGCTGGGCGTGTAGTGGTTCCAGGTCAAGGTGCAATGCCCGACTGCCTGCGCGAACTGGATAAACGCGGATTGCGCAACGCGGTGCGCTATGCAGCGATGAGCAAACCTTTTCTCGGTATCTGCATCGGCCTGCAAATGCTGTGCGACAGCAGCGAAGAAGGTAACGTAGAAGGCCTCGGCATTGTGGCCGGCACTGTGCGGCGTTTTCCTTCCACGTCGGTGGCAGATAGCAGCGGGCTGCGATTCAAAGTGCCGCACATGGGCTGGAACCAGGTTCACCAGGCCATTGAACATCCCTTGTGGAAAGATATCCCCAGCGATGCACGCTTTTATTTCGTGCATAGTTATTATGTGGAAACCGCCAACCCGGAATCGACGGCAGCTACCACCAACTATCCCTTTTCTTTTACTAGCGCGGTGGCCAGGGATAATATTTTTGCCGTCCAGTTTCACCCGGAAAAAAGCCATGACGCTGGGTTGACGCTGCTGAATAATTTTGTGCGATGGGAACCGCTTCAGTTTCAGGAAGGGATAGTCAAGTCATCCACGCATGACCTCTTCCCGCTCCAAACCTAAAAACTCACCTCTACACTTAAACCTGACTCAAAAATGCTGATTATTCCTGCGATAGACCTGAAAGACGGCCAGTGCGTACGCCTGAAACAGGGCGTGATGGAAAACGCCACGGTATTTTCCGAAGATCCAGCCGCCATAGCCAGCCATTGGCTGAGCCAGGGCGCGCGCCGATTGCATCTGGTGGACCTGAACGGCGCGTTTGCCGGCAGGCCAAAAAATGAACCGGCCATACGTGATATTGTTGAGGCTATTGGTGACGAAATTCCGACACAACTCGGGGGTGGCATACGTGACCTCGAAACTATCGAGCGTTATCTCGACGATGGCATAACTTACATTATCATCGGCACCGCAGCGGTGAAGACGCCAGGATTCTTGCACGATGCCTGCAACGCTTTCCCCGGCCATATCATGGTAGGTCTGGACGCGAAGGACGGGAAGGTGGCCGTCAATGGCTGGTCCAAAGTTACTGGTCACGACGTCGTGGATCTCGCCAAAAAATTTCAGGATTATGGGGTCGAAGCGATCATTTATACCGATATCGGGCGTGACGGCATGTTAAGCGGCGTCAATGTGGAGGCCACGGTGGAACTGGCCAGGGCACTTACCATTCCCGTCATTGCCAGCGGGGGCATCGGTAATCTTGACGATGTGAAAGCGCTCTGCGACCTCGAGTTGGAAGGTATCATGGGTGCAATTACGGGACGCGCCCTGTATGAAGGCGCTCTGGATTTCAAACGGGCGCAAGCATTGGCGGATGAGCTAAGTATGAAAATATCCCGCGATAAATCTCTTTCCTGATAAAGCTCGGCCTTCATTTCGAAAAAATAGAACTGCGGTAAATTCGGCTTCAGGATTTATAAACCTCTTTTTCTTTATCTTGCTTCCTCTATGGAAGAGGTGCTGAATTCTCCGGATACCCCTGAATTCACGTTCTGGATAGATGATCTGTTAACTAAGGGTACGAAGTGGCTGAGCATCTGTTCGCGAAGCGGATGCCGGCAAATGTGCGATTTATAAAGGTATCGTATGGGTCTTGCCAAGCGTATTATTCCCTGTCTTGACGTAACAAATGGCCGTGTTGTCAAAGGCATTAATTTTGTCGGGCTTCGGGATGCGGGTGATCCTGTCGAAATATCACGTCGTTACGGTGATCAGGGAGCGGATGAGCTGACCTTCCTCGACATCACTGCCAGTTCTGATAACCGTGACTTGATTCTTCGTATCATTGAGGAAGTTGCAGCTCAGGTATTCATTCCGTTAACAGTGGGTGGCGGGGTGCGCAAGGTGGAAGATGTGCGAAGGCTGTTGAATGCGGGCGCCGATAAAGTAAGCATCAACACTTCGGCGGTACAGAATCCTCGACTGGTGGCGGATACAGCGGATCGTTACGGTTCTCAGTGCATCGTAGTGGCGATAGATGCCAAGCGGGTGGAAAACGGCTGGGAGGTATTCACTCACGGGGGACGTCAGGCGACCGGCATGGATACGGTCGAGTGGGCAAAAAAACTGCAATCGCTGGGGGCAGGCGAAATATTGCTTACCAGCATGGATAAGGATGGTACTCGCAACGGGTTTGATCTGGCACTGACTCGCGCTGTATCCGACGCGGTGGATGTACCGGTGATCGCGAGTGGCGGCGTTGGTAATTTACATCACCTGGTGGAAGGAATCGTAGAGGGCCATGCCGACGCAGTTCTGGCGGCCAGTATTTTTCACTATGGCGATTACAGTATACTTCAGGCCAAGGGGTATATGGCGGAACATGGCATTGAGGTACGGCTTTAGTAGTAGAATACGGTCCGTTCACATGATGCGACGACGCCGCAGCGGGTCAGGGATGGGATGCCCCAAAAGATAAGGAGTGGCGAATACGAGAATGATCGCTATTCTACTTTCCTTTATGGAGCGAGGAAAACCCGATACACCAGATTCCGAAAATCCTTCATTCCACCCGATCTGCAGAAGCAGGCGCTCACTTGTTTATCTATTATCCCCGGTGCGCCGTCAAATCAGGCGGTCTTTATCGCATCTTTCCGAGCATCCATTAATGCCAGTCAAGCTGAAACCCGGAATCAGCTCTTTGCCACCAAGCGCTCCATTTAACCTATATTTAAAGCGTTCCGAATAACCTGATCCTAAAGCATACCCATGTCCGACATTTGGCTCAACAAGATAAACTGGTCCGACGACGGACTCGTGCAAGTCGTTACGCAGGAAGCCGACAGCAAGGCGGTGCTGATGGTCGCCTGGATGAATCGCGAAGCATTGAAGCTTACTGTGCAAACCGGCGAGGCACATTATTGGTCGCGCTCTCGCAGGAAGCTCTGGCATAAAGGCGAGGAATCAGGGCACGTTCAGAAAGTAAAAGAAATCCGGCTGGATTGCGATGAGGACGTTCTGTTGCTGACAGTGGAACAAGTTGACGGCATCGCTTGTCATACCGGCAGACATAATTGTTTTTTCAATAAACTTGAAAACGGCCAATGGGCAGTGGCAGCGCCAGTAATCAAGAGCCCGGAAGAAATATACAAAAAATGACCGATCCAGCTATTCTTTACCGGCTGACTGAAGTTATTGAAGGCCGTAAAAATGCCGATCCTGAAACTTCGTACGTCGCAAAGTTGCTGTATGAGGGGCAGGACAAGATTCTGAGGAAAATTGCGGAAGAGTCGGCGGAAGTCTTGCTGGCCTCCAAAGAGCAGGACAAATCGCATGTAATACGAGAGGTCGCAGACCTGTGGTTTCACTGCCTGGTGCTGTTAGCCCACCACAACGTGGGGCCCGACGATGTGCTGAACGAGCTCCGCCGCAGGGAAGGAGTTTCGGGGCTGGATGAAAAAGCAGCGCGGAAGGTGTGATAAAAATGGACAGCTGTGTTTTCTGTAAAATCGTGCGGGGAGAAATTCCCAGTGAAAAAATCTATGAAGATGCTGACGTTTTTGCTTTTCACGATATTCACCCCGCAGCACCGATACACTTCATGTTGATACCCAAGCTACACATAGGTTCACTTGACGAAGTCGAAGATAAGCACCGCAGTTTGCTGGGCGAGATGATGGTACTGATACCCAGGCTGGCGAGGGAGCAAGGCTGCACGGACGGCTTTCGTACCATTATCAACACCGGACGCGTTGGTGGGCAGGAGGTTCATCACCTGCATATTCATATCGTAGGCGGCAGCGAGCGTTTGCCGGCTATGATTCATCATCCGAGATAAAGGAGTAAATGATGGGATCATTCAGCATTTGGCATTGGCTGATCGTTCTGCTGATTGTTGTTCTGGTATTTGGGACCAAGAAGCTCCGCAATATCGGCAGTGATCTGGGCGGTGCAGTGAAAGGCTTCAAGGAAGGCGTAAAAACGGCTGATGAAGAGGAGCTATCTTCTGTGCCTCATCAAACCGGTGCCCGGACCATCGAGGCGGAAGCCAGGGAAAAGGCGCAGTCAAAATCCTGAGGCCAGTGAGCAAAGGTAAAAAATCCAGCTAATGGGATGCATCGCTCGCGCATGGCGGAAATAGCATCTCATAGCCGCTCACTACGCACCGGTAAATTCCTATAAAAAATGTTCGATATCAGCTTCACGGAAATTCTCGTTATAGCAGTCGTGGGGCTGGTCGTTATTGGTCCTGAACGGCTTCCCAAGGTGGCGCGTACGCTAGGGCATCTGTTCGGGCGGGCGCAACGTTACGCCAATGATGTCAAGAATGACATCCAGCGAGAAATGGAACTGGAAGAACTCAAAAAATGGAAAGCTTCCGTGGAGGGAGCTGCTCGTTCCATCGAAGACTCGGTACAAAAAGAAATGACGCAGTTCCAGGACGTGATGGAAACGGAAGCAGAACCAAAACCAAAACCTTCCACGACCGCTTCCGCATCTTCTCCCAAGGCCACGGAGGAAGATACTCCAGCATCGTTCCCTTCCCCCACTCCAGTCAGCACCGCTACGCCATCAGTCAAAGCGGAATCAAGTCACGACGCAGCCGGACCAGAAGTACATCGCGAGTAGTTTAGCGCCGGAGAACATATACTCGCTGACACGAATCGGTATCTACCGGTTCAATTCTTTTGGCCCCGCTCACAATAATCCTAAATCCGGCAGTTGACCGCTTATTTTCCGGTTTAACGCTATAATCGAAAAGCATTTTTTATCCCGTGATCTTCACCTTTTTGGTGGGCTCGCTATAGGGGCCAACTGCCGGATTTAGGATAATGAGTACCGACGAAACATTCATTTCCCACCTTGTGGAACTTCGTGCCAGCCTGCTACGGGCATTCGGCGGGCTCCTGCTTGGTTTTATCCCCTGCGCTTACTACGCCCGCGAACTCTATTCATTGCTGGCACAACCTCTGCTGGACAAACTTCCACAGGGGGGCCAGATGATTGCAACCGAAGTGGTGACGCCTTTTTTCGTGCCGATGAAAGTTGCCATGATGGCTGCTTTTATCATTACTTTGCCACACACGCTCTATCAAATATGGGCGTTTGTCGCGCCCGGGTTGTATTCCCACGAAAAACGCCTTGTCCTGCCGCTCGTCTTCACCAGCAGCCTCCTGTTCATATGCGGCATGGGGTTTGCTTATTTTGCCGCTCTTCCCCTGGTATTCGAATTCATCACCCAATTCGCGCCAGAGGGCGTGGCGGTCATGACTGATATCGGCAGGTATCTCGATTTTGTGCTGACCATGTTCATTGCCTTCGGCATCACCTTTGAAGTACCGATATTGGTCGTGATACTCGTTCGCGCGGGCATTGTCTCAGTCGAAAAACTAAAGGCAATACGTCGTTATGTTCTAGTTGGTGCATTCGTCATCGGCGCCATATTCACCCCCCCCGATGTGGTTTCACAGTTCATGCTCGCCGTGCCGCTTTATTTACTCTACGAATTAGGCATACTGGTGGCAGGGCTCGTTACCCAACCGGCGAAGCTATTAGCTCACCGACCGTCAAACGACATGCATACGGAGCAGGAACTGGAAGAGGCTGAAACGAGGAAAAGAAACGACTAAGGAATCTCTAGGAATCTCTGGGCGATCGCAAATTTCGTCAGCCGACCGGGTAAGTCCAGCTGCAACATTCCGCACCGCTATTTGCGCCATGGGAGGCACCTCGCTGCCGTTTTGCGTTAAAGGTAGCGTGATTTGCCTACCCCCGAATATTTTGGGCAACCTTAAAGTTTCCGGGGGCGGCAGCATTTACCGGGTGATGTATGTTGCCAAATTCGAGGAAGCGTACGGATTTTGCAATTGACTTCTTATACGTTACATAACTGAGCTTTTAGTCTATTGCATCCGGGTCTTGATACTGGTCTTGAGGCGCAGGCATGGGTCGCTTGCCCACATTGATCTGGATGGATTTCTCCGTCTGATTGCGCATCACGGTAATGTTGGCTGCTTCTCCAGGCAACAATGCGGCGATCAGATTGAGCATCACGGATGAATCAACCACCGGGCTTCCCTTCACCGCCACAATAATATCCCCTGGCTTTACACCGGCCCGATCTGCGGGTCCACCCTTGAGCACTCCCGCGATCAAGGCGCCGTTGGTGTTGGGGCGCTTGAACGACTCAGCCAGTTCCGCGGTCAAGTCTTGCACTTCCACTCCAATCCAGCCGCGCGTTACGCCACCCGTCTGGATAATCTGCTCCATTATTTGTTTGGCCACGCTGGTTGTAATGGCAAAGCCGATACCGAGCGATCCACCGGTACGAGACACAATCGCCGTATTGATACCGATCAGGTTGCCGGAAACGTCAACTAGGGCACCTCCTGAATTGCCGGGGTTGATGGCGGCATCAGTCTGAATGAAATTTTCAAAGGTATTGATGCCCATATGTGTCCGCCCCAGCGCGCTGATGATCCCCATCGTAACCGTCTGTCCCACACCGAAGGGGTTTCCGATTGCAAGCACGATATCGCCGACCCGGGCATTATCGGAATGCCCGAAGGTCATTGTCGGAAGCGCTTCCATATCCACTCTTACAACCGCAAGGTCGGTTTCCGGATCTGAACCGATTACGCGTGCCTTGGCCTTCCTGCCGTCGGCCAGCGCAACCTCGATTTCATCCGCCGCTTCTATCACATGGTGATTGGTAAGAATATAGCCTTCGGAACTGACAATTACCCCGGACCCGAGACTCGACGCACGCCGGCTCTGCGGCGATTCGAAACGATCGCCAAAGAAACGCCGGAACATAGGATCCTCCATCAGGGGATGGGAGGATATCTTCACCTCTTTACTGGTAAAAACGTTGACCACCGATGGCATGGCCTTTTGCGCTGCAGCGCTGAAGCTGGCGGGCAGGGGCGCATTGGGGTGCGCCGTGTCGGAAACCGCTTCTTTTATAGTTACCACGGCACCGCCGCCCCCCCGCGATTGCCAGGGCAACAGCTCGGGCCTTAAAGTGGAAACGACAAACAATGCGGCAAGGACTATCGTTACCGTTTGTGCGAAAATCAGCCAGAGCTTGTGCATTTGGGATTTAGGTTTCGAGATTTAGTATGATTTTTATAAAGACCAGACGAATATGATGCGATTGGATAAGCTCGAAATCTATTTGAACCAACTCCTGAACATTGCCCATTTCCGTGATTATTGCCCAAATGGGCTGCAAGTGGAAGGCCGAAGTGAGGTGCGTCATCTGGTTAGTGGTGTAACCGCCTCGTTGGATTTCATTCAAGCTGCTATAGAAGCAGGCGCAGACGCGCTGCTCGTACATCACGGTTATTTCTGGCGCGGTGAGGACCCATGCCTTGTTGGCAGGAAGCACCGCCGTATCGCGCGGTTGATTGCGCACGACATCGGACTTCTCTCCTATCATTTGCCGCTGGACGCTCACCCGGAGCTGGGCAATAACGCTCAACTGGCCCATAGGTTAGGTCTCGTTGAAACCAGCCGTTTTGGCGATCAAGATATTGCCATGCACGGAACGCTTTTGCCGGGCGTGTCGAACGTGAAGGAACTGCGCATGAATATCGAACGCGTCCTACGGCGCGAACCTTTGGTAATCGGCGAGGATTTGAAGACGGTGACACGCATAGCCTGGTGTACCGGCGGCGCTCAAGATTATTTCGACGAGGCTATCCGTCTGGGCGTAGATGCGTTTATCACCGGCGAAATTTCAGAGCAAACCGTTCATGAAGCCCGCGAGTCCGGCGTTGCTTTTATTGCGGCCGGGCACCATGCCACCGAGCGATACGGGGTACAGGCATTGGGCGATCATATCGCGCAGAAATTTGGTATCACTCATCAATTCATAGATATCGACAGTCCAGTATGAAAAAACCAAAAATGTTTATCCTTATTTTTCTGACTGTGTATCGCTCGATACTTCCTCATCAAAGCCTGGGTATACCCGCTACCGGAAACACATAAAAGCAACTACTCTGCCAGTGGCTTTATCTGGCTGCTGAAGCGGTATCAGTGGTACCAGAAAGAGTCATAGTACTGGTGCTACACGTTTATATAAACCAGCTATAAAGTACGGTCATAATAAATTTCAAAAATCACGCGAGTCATGTCCTTATCTATAAGGAGCGCCCATCGAGCGGCTCCATGGCATTGATCTCCCGCAGTGACATCGCCTGATCGCACTTTGATCATGGTTTCAAGTCTGGATATTGAACACAACAAATCAACACGGAGTAAAGGAGAGAACAAATGGTTGTCAAACCTTGGCTGAAGCTGGTCAC
>NZ_FMWY01000043.1:0-9244 GCF_900103145.1 Nitrosospira sp. Nsp18
AATCATCTTCGATGCACTAAAATGAATTCCTTTCCTTATGGCACAACGTTAACTGCAAAACTGTTTCGGTAACCTTTTTCTATGGCGCAACGCGTTGACTGTTTTTCTATCCCAAACCTCTGCAATAAGGCAGATGTTCGCAAGTATTCAAGAATAAAGCCGGCGATAGGGTTGATTGCGGCTTTAATGCATAAATCTGAATTGGTTCACGTCCGCCGAAAAGTGGGTTGGGACGATATCTCTGTTAGATTTTAGATATTACTGCCGAGCGAGAATTGGTCTTAAGTACACCAACAATCCGTCAGTTCCGGAGTCGGAAATCTACGCTATGTTGCTGGCTAGTTTTCCGATGGAGTAACTTTAATTACGATCATCGTGACTAAAGTTACTTCTGCCCGCTAGTCCTCGAATCACTATCCACCTTTCTTTATTGGGAACCACCTGATTCTGGTCAATTCAGGCTATTACTTCACCATAAGTAAATAATCACGGTATAAACCCAAGGGAAATAATAATGAATAAAAAACTGACGAGTATCTTACTGTAAACCTATGTCGCTCGGTACAATCGCAACAATGCACAGATTGATGGGAATGCCGGAAAACTTTCAAGCACCTGGTCGTCTTTGAATACTTTCTTCTGACCGCTGAATCAGCTTACGTAATGCTCTATCAACAGGCGGATCAAGGTGTCCCACCAACTCCCTTCGAAAATTAAGCGACAAATCTTGATCCAGCGGCGACAAAGCCTCAATAGCTTGAACTAGAGGTATACCTTCAGGCAAAGTGTCGAGCTTAAAATCAGGAGCATGCCAATTCAAGGTCATGCGCAGCAGGACGCATTTATGGCAATAACCGCAGTTCCCAAGTGATGTCGGGTGTTCCCAGCACACGCGTAAATGGCGCTTCAGAAGTGGCTTGGCAATAGCATGGTTCACCAACCGCTTTATCTTTTCTGATCGAGAAATCTCATGGCCCATGCTTTTGACCGAAAGTCGGCTGGAGGACCAGTAAGGATCGAGATCAGGATGCGAACCCCAGGGACCTAGATGGTCTTGGTCATAGCTCGAGGAAATAAGCAAAGAACCGATGCGTTCTTGCAGAAGGTACCCTAAAAATGCAACCGCGCCCCCGTGCGAGAATTCCCAGGATAATCTCCGAAAAAGACGATGCCTTCTGAGATCAGTCTCAATCATTGTCCAATCTTTACCCGTTGCCTCGGCTATTGTGGCTAGAGAATTACACATTGATGCAAGGATATCTTTTCTTTCTAGCGGGATATCAAATCCGGAAGCCAGAATTAAAAGATCGGGTGCTGGATCGGCAAAAAAGCAGGAGTAAAACGAATCAACCCCTAAGCTAAATGCCAGCCCAACGCCTTGGTTTGGCCGGCCAGATTTACCTGGGGCAAAGTCAGGCTGATTTGCCCCGTAATCCCACCACTCATTTACCTGGTCGAGTATGCGTTGCGTGTTCTCCAGCCATACCGGATCGCACGAATTCCCCACAAGACGCCTGCCCATCGCGACAGTAGGCAGCAGAAAAGCAGTGCCCAACGCCTCCGGGGATAGAACAAGTTCCGTGCGTTCACTCCGGATATGAAGAAAATTACCGTCGATTCTGGTGCATAAATCATTACCGCGCTGTATAAGCCCTGGCATATGAACGGGGATGTCGAAAAAACGCGCTATCCGATCACGCAATTTTGGCTTAGGCATAATAATAGGGGACTGGTTAACTAGGGAATTGTTGGGCGCGGGCCAGCATTGTGAAGTCGGATACGACAAGCCCGCGCTCTTGACGCTTGCTGCCATTCCTCCTCTCGAAGCGAGTGCCACGTACGATACACAAATTGTCGAGCTGATCCTGCCTCGCGATTTGATGCGGCCACCCGCTCTGCCGTGCCCTAGGCTGCTTTATTTAATAGTGGCGGTTAAACAGTATTCCTCGGTTTCATTCGATGGTTTTCACTCGATAAATCCACGATATTGCTCGACCCCGTCCACGCCGTGATATAGGAATAGTTCTTGCCATAGGAGTTGTTCAAGACCGTATTTGGAATCCCCATCAGACAAGACAAGATGTGAGCATGTAATCGGTCAGTCGTAATTACCTCGAATCTGCTAAAAAGATCGATTGCTTCGTCAACAAGTTTCGTTGCGTATTTGATCCATAAGTCCATCTCAAGGGACAGGATACCCAAGTCAACGTGCGCAAGGTGTAAGGCAGCCAGCACTCCTCGCATCATTCGAATCAAGGTATTTTTACGCCTGACCAACTCCCGCCAGTCAGTACGCACATCAAAATCGATTACCTCATTCCCCGCGGACTCGACATCAGCCCTCAGTAGCGCGAGACGGCGCCCCTCGAAACAGCGGGCTTGCTGTATCGGCCATAGCTGGTGCGCCATGTCCGGGAGAAGATAAACATGCCGCGACATGAGGACTGCCAGTTCAAATGATTTATGGTCTCTGACACAAATATGGAGATCAGGGTGCTTTGAAAAAATTCTGCAGCATCGCGCATACGCATCCGTCGAACGGAAGTGTATGGTCTGAGGGAAGATAATTATCCTGTTCCCGGGTAGCTTCTCGACCACATGTTGACGCATCTGCTGCGGCCCCGCGTAAAGGTCGCCAAGATTACCGCCACCTTGGAATACGATCACATCACCGGCTCTTGCCCAGCTTGGGCGGTAGGTGAAATACGCCGCCTTAAGATTTATCTTCAATTCATGGAGCGCGAAGAAGCGGAGCGTGCCCAGCATGATCAGCAGGTCACCTATGTTCCTGTGAACCGGCAAATCGACGTAATGAACTGGAGCTGTTCCAATCAAGCCGGCGAGGACATGGTGTTTGCCAGCCAGAGAGTGCATCAATTCAGCATGGGGTGCATCGCTCATTGTTTTTATCTGTTCGATTAGAGTCATTCCTTCTTAATCCGCTCCCCAGTTGAATGTTCTCGCCATAACAGTTGTCCGTCGGCTTGCCGGAGGTCGGCTGAAATCAATCTTGATACGTTTTGTCCGGAAGTCCTGAAGCAGAGCAAAACGGGAAAGGCCCGCGCGGGTCCCTAGTGCACACTCGAAAAACCGCCGAGGCTTCAACAGCTTCTATTTTGTCTGCTTTGATTCCCCTTTCAAGCAACGATCTGCGCAGGAAAAACAGGCCTTCTCCGGCGACCTGGGCTGCAGTTCGTCTGGCACCTTTGAAATGAAATCCAGATGGTTGGTCAGAGGCAGGGGGGGCGCCCACAACTGCTCAGTATGAGGTAGAATCCGGCCCGCGGAATTATTGCCGGCTCATTGCCCCCTTTTTATTGCACCTGCTCACAGGTCAAATGAAGAAAATAATAACCAACTACACGATTTCATGAGCACTTTTCTCAAGTCGCAATTTATAGCTCGCTGGAAGCTGTTATGGTCTTCCCCTCTACTAGGAAACGTAGGTCGAGTTGCGGATCAGCGCAGAAAGAAAACAACACTCATCACCATGATCAGAAATGAGAAAGGAATTCTTGAGATTTTTTCTGCACATGCTTTATCTTTATTCGATCGAATTATTCTCGTTGACCATCTTTCATCAGACGGTTCGAGGGAATACATAAAACTCCTGTGGGAAAAATACCCGAATATCGAATGTTATTTTTTTGATGAGCCTGGCTATTATCAGTCCGAACTAATGACTTGGGTCACACAAAATCTCGTGGATCAGGAGATGCCGGGGTGGATTTTCTTTCTTGACGTCGATGAGTTTTTACCGTTTAGATCAAAGGAGGAGTTTGATCGCAAACTTTCTGAACTGGATTCCTTTCCCGTCATTTCGATGCCATGGCTCAATCTGGTACCTTTGGATATGGAGAGCGGCGACGTGATCAGCCAATTTTTTCTCGAACCACCTCAACCGTCCAGCTATCACAAAATAGCATTTCAGCCCAGTCGTATTTCCTCGACCAGCTATTTTATTGCTCAGGGTAATCACGCCCTTTTTCTGGGAACCAGGTCCTCAAAGGTCAAGTTTCCGGCAAGAGACAGTTTCCCTATTTACCATCTGCCGATAAGAACAAAGCAGCAGCTCCGGGGCAAAATTCTGCACGGAGTGGAGTCATACCGCCGTATGGGCAGCGACCGGCGCGGAAAAATGGGTTCGCACTGGGACGAGATACATCAGATTATGGAGGCATCCAGCCTTACAAATGAACTTATGGCCGGTATCGCAGCACAATATGGCGGTACCTTGCATCCGCCTTATGAAAGAAGCCTTGATGAGTTACGGGAAGCTGGTTATAGAGAACTTCAAATGGAGATAAGTTTTTTACAGCCTCCGGTTTCCTTTGCGGATATTGCTTATGGGCATGGCAATGCGCTAATTGCCGAAGAAGGTGATTCCAGGGGTGAAATACGGACTCAAACGATAAATCGGAGAATAGAGTTCAATCGATCCAAGCACTCGATGCAAATTGTCGAGCACACGACCTCTCATAATTCAAAGCAATTGTTAGACGCTCGCAGGTCCTCACTACACCTTACTTTATAATGGCGGCCAAACGGTATTTTTGATTTGCATCTTATGTACAAGTAACTAGTCGTGCCTAAAATATATAGCCCACTTTTGGTGTTTTTATTCCCCATCCTTCAGCCATCTTATCTTATCCTTGTCCGCCCGCTATGGAGAAGGGATAATATCGAGTTCCCTTCTATGCCATCACCTACGCCCGACATGAAAAGGCGAGGCATAAAGGATTTTTATCTATTTTCCAAGGTAAATTTCCATAAATGCTGTTGATGATCGACAATTACGATTCTTTCACTTACAACCTGGTGCAGTATTTTGGCGAACTGGGCGAGGAAGTGATGGTTTTTCGCAATGATGAAATTACAGCCGGTGAAGTTGCGCGGCTAAAGCCTGCGCGTATTGTAATTTCGCCAGGTCCCTGCACGCCAGATGAAGCGGGCATATCGGTATCGTTAATTGAGCATTACAACCGTCAAGTTCCCATATTGGGCGTCTGCCTGGGGCATCAGAGCATAGGGCAGGCTTTCGGCGGAAAAATCATCCACGCCCGGCAACTCATGCATGGCAAAACTTCGCCTATCTTTCATAAGGGCGTCGGCGTATTTCGTGATTTGCCAAACCCGTTCACCGCGACTCGCTATCATTCGCTGGTCATAGAACGCGAGAGCCTTCCGGAATGCCTTGAAATCACTGCATGGACTGAAGATGGGGAGATCATGGGGGTGCGCCACAAAACTTTCCCGGTCGAAGGCCTGCAGTTTCATCCGGAATCCATCCTCACCCAATACGGACACCAGTTGCTGGAAAACTTTCTGAGCCAGTAAGAGCTGTCTGAGCGGCCCTGAAGAGGGCCATGTGAAGCTGACGCATTCCGGAAAAGGAAAGATTTATGAAGCCGCAAGAAGCGCTGGCCCGTATCATAGAACATCGTGAAATCTTTCACGATGAAATGCTTTCACTCATGCGGCAGATCATGCGTGGCGAGTTGTCACCCGCACTGATCGCTGCTATCGTCACCGGACTGCGGGTAAAGAAAGAGACCATTGGCGAAATCGCCGCTGCGGCACAGGTGATGCGCGAATTTGCTACCCGCGTGGAAGTAGCGGATAACCGACATCTCGTGGATACATGCGGGACTGGAGGCGATGCGGCCCATACTTTCAATATTTCAACGGCCGCAGCCTTTGTCGCGGCTGCTGCGGGCGCGCGGGTCGCCAAGCACGGTGGGCGCTCCGTTTCCAGCAAATCGGGTAGCGCGGACGTGCTTGAGGCTCTTGGCGTCAACCTCAACCAGACCCCAGGTCAGGTAGCCGAGGACATAAAGGAGATCGGCCTCGGATTCATGTTTGCTCCCAATTTTCACAGCGCCATGAAACATGCCGCACCGGTGAGGCGCGATCTGGGCGTGCGCACCCTGTTTAATATCCTTGGGCCGCTGACCAATCCCGCCGGAGCGAGAAATCAGTTGCTGGGCGTATTTCATCCCGATCTCGTCGGCATATTGGCTCGAGTACTGCAGCGACTGGGCAGCCGTCACGTAATGGTGGTCCACGGCAGAAATGGGCAAGGGGGATTGGATGAGATCACCATAGCCGGCGAAACCTGGGTAGGCGAGCTCAGGCATGGCGAGGTGATTGAATACAGTATTAAACCTGAAGATTTCGGCATGAATACTGCTGCCATTGAGTCAATACAGGCACAAGATAGTATTCAATCCAAAGAAATGTTGTTGTCGGTGCTGGATGACCACCCTGGCGCGGCACGCGATGTCGTGTTGCTTAACGCAGGCGCGGCGGTCTACGTTGCGGGTGTAGCGGAATCATTGAAGCAAGGTGTGGAAAAAGCCCGCGCCGCGATAGAAAGCGGTGCAGCTAAAGCAAAATTGCTGGAACTGGTGGAATTCTCAAATCGTGAAAATCGGAATGAAGCTTCCCGGATTTAGCCTATGGCCGACATTCTGCAAGAGATTTTAGCCGTCAAGCGGCAGGAGATCGCTGCCGCAAAGGCAGTGAGGCCGCTTGATGGATTGTATCGCGAAGCCGAGGCTGAGCCTCCTCCCCGAAATTTCGCTGTGGCACTCCGCGATAAAATGACCGCCGGGCTGCCCGCGGTCATTGCGGAGATCAAGAAAGCCAGCCCCAGCCGGGGTATTTTGCGGGAGCGGTTCGATCCGGCCGCCATCGCGACCAGCTATGCGAGACATGGAGCAGCCTGCCTGTCCGTATTAACCGATAAGCAGTTTTTCAGCGGTTGCGCGGAGTATTTAAGGCAGGCCAAAGCTGCTTGTAATCTACCGGTGCTGCGCAAGGACTTCATGCTGGACGAATATCAGGTGGTTGAGGCCCGTGCGATGGGAGCGGATTGCATCCTTATAATCGTCGCGGCCTTCCGCAAGGCTTCTTTCATGGCTGGAGAATGCCGGCAAGAGACAGAAATAGTGAACCGGATGCTCAAGCTCGAATCGCTCGCACACGCGCTCGGCATGGAGGTGCTGGTTGAGGTACATGACGGTGCGGAGCTGGATCTCGCGTTGCAATTAAGTTCCTCTTTGATTGGCGTCAACAATCGCAACCTGCATACGTTCGAAACTCGCCTGGACACAACGCTGCAATTGCTCGACCGTATTCCGCCGGAGCGCATTGTGATTACCGAAAGCGGCATACTCGTGCCCGCCGATGTCATGCTGATGCGCGACCATCGGGTTAATGCTTTCCTCGTGGGCGAAGCTTTCATGCGCGCCGATGATCCAGGGGCAGAGCTTGCACGACTGTTTGGGGCGGATTGACGCACAAGTGTTACAGTTTATGCCGCCCGAACCGGCGCTCACATTTGCCTGGATCGCGAGCCGAACCTTTTTGTTGCAAAAAAGCAACACATACATCTTCCATATTTCGAAAGTCTCGTTATTTCCTTGCTAGCCGTTGCGACGTTAGGCACAATCTCTCAACCCTCTCATTCAGAGAGGTCCAAGCAGCGGGACACTACTTCACCGAAATAGGGTCGGTGAGAAGCACCCCACCGTTTCAACTTTAAAGGAGATTTTCCATATGAAAAAGAAACTGATTGCACTGGCTGCTGCTGGTGCACTCGCGGCCCCGGTGGTTGCATCCGCTCAGGGGACAAACGTCACAATTTTTGGCCGGGTACAAGCTGAATACAGCCTCGTCGATTTTGCTAGCCAACCCAGCCAGGGATCACTGCAAGACAATTCCCGCTCATCACGTTGGGGCCTGCACATTACCGAGGATCTCGGCAATGGACTGAGAGCAAATGCTCGTCTGGAAATGGGCTTGAATGCCGGTTCCGGCTCAGCCACCACACCTCGGGAGCAATGGGTTGGTCTTTCCAGCAATCAGTGGGGTGACATCAAATTTGGCCGCGTTCAATCTCCCTTCAAGGACTTCGCCGGTGGTATGACGATTGATCCGTTTGCATACACTACCCTGCAAGCCAACGGCGCGGGCGGTACCATGTCTGCGGGCGCCAACGGTATGGGCTCGGGTGCCAACGGCTTTGTCAACAGTGCCCTCCGTTACGACTCGGCAAGCATAGAGGGTTTCTCTTTTTCCGGTTTGCTTATGCCGGGTGATGCAAACACGCTCGATCCCCTTCAAACCGGTAGCGTGCTAGCCAGCTTCCAGCCGGGCGGGCTAGGCAGCCAAGGCAATACCGGCGGTAGAAACGGCGAGTTTGATGGTCAAGCCGCTGCCAAATATCATGTCGATTTTGCAGGCATGGGGCTTGATATATTTGGAGGCTACTCCAGAGACAACGCCAATAATCTGCAGAGAACCATAGGTCTCAAAACAGAAGAAATATGGCGAGTTGGTGGTGCATGGACCTGGGAGAACTTCAAGCTCAGCGGCCAATATGAAAATATCAACAATGCGCTCGGCTCCGCCACCTGTACCACAGCTGCCGCGCTGGTAGCGAACCCGCTCGACGCCGCTGGTAGCGGCACAGGGCAGTGCAATTCCGCGATGAACTGGGGTGGCGACGGCAACATCTGGTTTGCGGGCGCGCAATACAAATGGGGTAACACCACTCTGGTGGCTCAGGGCGGTATGACCAAGGCTCACGCGGGCGGCGTCAATGGCTCGGCAGCACGCAAGGCCGACAGCTTTACGGTAGGTGCAATCCATAATCTGAGCAAGCGCACGAGCGTGTTCGGTGGTTATCAACATGTATACGTGAGCAATGCGAATAATACTGCAGATGACAATAACCTTGGCAGCGCTGCGAATGGTGTCAGCTATGCTGCTCCCAGCTATGCAACAGGTAGCCGGGCTACCTACACGGTTGGTATCCGTCACAATTTTTAATTGAGACGAACCAGTTGAGAATGGGGCGCCTAGGCGCCCCATTTTTTTCCTTCTTTTGGGGAACGGCCCCTCCCATAAAGAGAGAAGTGGAAGGAAATAGAACATGGCGCAAACCACCATTAAGCGTGCGTTAAGGGTTGTTCGGAGGCTCATAAGACCATGAAAAGGTTGTGTGTTTAGTTTGAAAAATATCCGTGCTAATATGCTGTTGTAACAAGAATGTAAGAGAAAAAATGACCGGAACTTGATCTGTCGCAGGGCGCTTCAAGATGGCGTAATGAGGCAGCTATTTAATGCGGAATGCATGGTAGGTCCGCGTTGCGCCATAGAAAAAGGTTACCGAAACAGTTTTGCAGTTAACGTTGTGCCATAAGGAAAGGAATTCATTTTAGTGCATCGAAGATGATTT
>NZ_FMWY01000056.1:0-1670 GCF_900103145.1 Nitrosospira sp. Nsp18
GAAAACAGCAGTAGCGCAAGCGCAGCGGCCAGATACGCATGCGGCCGGCGCAGCCAGCGGCGTGAGGCAGGATCGAGGATCACAAACAGCAGCGCCGCCGGACCCAGCAGCCCCAGCGTGTATTTCGACAGGATACCCAGGCCGAATGCAATGCCCATGCCCAGCCAAGCCCAGTTGCGATCGGCCAGTAATGCCCGTTCCATGTAGTAGAGGGTAGCAGCCCAGGCGGCGACCAGCGGCGCATCCGCTGTCGCCACCATGCCAGTGGCAAAGTAAAACGGCAACACCGCCAGCAGCAGCACCGCGCGCATCGCGGTCGACTTATCGTACAGATTGCGCGCCAGCGCATACAAGTAAGCCATCGTTATCAGGCCGCAGCAAAATGAGCCGATCCGCACCCCGAACTCGCTGTTGCCGAAGATCGCGGTACCAAGCCAGATCAGCCATGCCACCATGGGCGGGTGATCGTAAAAGCTCAGGTCCATGTGCTGGGCATAGTTCCAGTAGTAAGCTTCGTCGGGAATCAATTCGGCTGTGCCCAGGTAGATCAGGCGCAGCAGGACGGCAAAGGCGACGATGCCGACGGAGGCGACCCGCCAGCGCACGTCCGGCGAGGGCGGGTTCACGGTAACGGGAAACACGTAGAATGCGGCGCCGAGGTAGTTGATGGCGGCGGTTGCGGCAATGGCCGGGAAGATGGCCAGAAACGAGGGCATGTGCCAGCCATCGATCAGCAGGGCCAGTACGCCGCCGCGCAGCAGTAACGCGAATATGCCGACAGTGAGGAAGCGGCCAAGCTGATCCCGTCGCAGGTCGCCGGCAAGATTTTGGAATGACCTTCTGGAATTGAGCGAATAATTTATTACCGCTGCAGCGAAGAAACTCGTGATGTGCGCCAGAGCGAGTCCGAAGCCGCGGCTCATGAGGAATTGAAACAGCAGCGCGTCAATGGCGAGACCAAACAACCCGACCGCGGCAAAGCGGCCGGCGGTACCGACGGAGACGGTGCCGCCGGCTAAGGTCATGAGGCGTTGCAGGTAGGTCCACTGCGGGCGGAATGATAATTTGGAGGCGCCATGGGTGCGATTGTGAAAGCAGACGGGCACTTCCACGACCCTGAGTTTGCCTTGGCCGGCCATGAGCAATTCGAGCAGGATTTCATGGCCGTGTGCGGGTTCGGCAATGGTGGCGGCCAGTTCCCGCTGGAAGGCGAAAAATCCCGAAGTGGCGTCGTTTACGTCGCAGAGGGGGCGGGCAAGCCCGTTGGCGAGGCGCGAGAGCCATCGGCGCGGCAGAGACCCTCCTTCAGTACCGCCGCCGGGTACGTAGCGGCTGCCGATGGCGATGTCGCAGCTTCCGTTCAGCAGGGGGGCAATCAGGGCAGGCAATCGTTCAGGCGGGTGGCTCAGGTCTGCATCCATCACGACGATGACCTCCCCGCGCGCCGCGGCCGCGCCGGCCAGGACGGACCGGGTGAGATCGGGCTTGTCCCGGCGTTCGATCAGCCGTACATTTGCCCGCTTTTCCCAGGCGCGCACTTTGGCGGGTGTACCATCGCTTGAGCTGTCGTCTACAAAGATAATCTCGAAACTTTCTGGCGGCAGGCCAAGCTCGCACAGGCGCGCCAGCAGGGGGTCGATGTTGTCGGCCTCGTTGAGCGTGGGGATCAC
>NZ_FMWY01000005.1:0-146862 GCF_900103145.1 Nitrosospira sp. Nsp18
ACCTCGAGTCATACCACTCCGACATGTCGTAGTCGCGTCCACTTGCCTTGGCGTGACCCGACGTTCCTAGTGTTGTTGCCATGTTGTTTCCTCCTGTTGCCTTGTGCGTTGATCATGTGCTGCGCGCTCTACCGGCTTGAACCCAACTTCGACTCCTTAACCACTCCCCGCCGGTATGAGCTTCGATAATTTGTTGCTGCGCAATTCAATTAATTACTACTTGTACTAACTAATACGGTCTAACTGGTACTTTACATACCCACAACCCGGCAAAGACTATCCTCGAAAATGGCCTAAGTCAAGCAATTTGGGGGCAATGATCGCTCTCCCCCCTTTAAAAACCTTGAAAAGCCCCCATGTAGCGCGAGAGAAATTTTTTCAATGTTCTTTAAAAACCCTGGGCTTGCCGTCCGGAAATAATTCCAGATCACCACCGGGACAATATTCCGTCCAATTGCTCAAGGCTGTCATAATGAATCACTACGCTCCCCTTGCCTTTTTTTCCGGGATTTATGACGACCTGCGCGCCAAGTTTCAAAGAGATATTTTCCTGCAAGCGCAACAAATCGCGATCGCGTTTGGGGTGTTTTTTTTCTACCGGATGCTCTATCCGATGCACCAGCCTTTCGGTCTCGCGTACCGAAAGCTGTTTATACACCACCAGATTCGCGGTTTCTATCTGCTTTGACGCAGGAAGCGAGAGCAGCGCGCGGCTGTGTCCCATGTCGATCTTTCCCTGCATCAGCAATTCCTGCACGGCAGCCGGTAGATTGAGTAATCGGAGGAGGTTGGAAACCGCGCTGCGGGAGCTGCCCAGCGCTTGGCTAGCAGCCTGGTGAGTCATTCCGAATTCTTTGATAAGCCTTTGAATACCCATAGCTTCTTCCAGCGGATTCAAGTTCTCGCGCTGAATGTTCTCGATCAACGACATGGCCAGCGCTGCCTCATCCGGTACTTCGCGGATGAGCGCCGGCACCTCAGAGAGTCCCGCCAGTTGTGCTGCCCGCCAGCGCCGCTCGCCGGCTATGATTTCGTAGCTTCCCGGCGAAACAGGCCGAACCAGGATCGGTTGCATTACCCCCTGGGCCTTGATGGATTCCGCCAACTCCGCCAAAGATTCCTTATCCATGTGGGTGCGCGGCTGATACTTGCCCGGCTGTAACAGTGAAGTTTTCAGGTTCTGCAGCGATTCTTCTACCTTGAGACCATCGCTGTCACCTGCCAACAACGCATCCAACCCCCTTCCCAACCCCTTCAATTTCATCTGCTTTTTTCCTTCCTGGTCTTTATCCGGCTAAGCTTCAAGCTTCTGATCGTGATCCTGTTGGACCGGCCCGACATTGGATGAGTCTCTGTTTAGCATTTCCCCCGCCAGCGCCAGATAGGCCTGCGTGCCTTTCGATAATTTGTCGTGATATAACGCCGGTATACCGAAGCTTGGTGCTTCGGCCAGTCGCACGTTACGTGGGATTACAGTGCGGTAAACCTTGTCCCCAAAGTGCTGCTGCAATTGTTCGGATACCTGTTGCGCCAGTATATTGCGGGGGTCGAACATGGTACGCAGTAGTCCTTCGATCTCGAGCACCGGGTTGAGATTTGCCCGTACCTTTTTTACGGTATTGACAAGATCGCTTAACCCCTCCAAGGCGTAATACTCGCACTGCATCGGAATCATTACCGCATGGGCAGCGCATAAACCGTTGAGTGTCAGCAGGTTAAGTGCGGGCGGACAATCGATGAGAATAAAATCGTATTCCTTTTCCACCGCTTGCAGCGCGGCCTTCAGTCGTGTTTCCCGCTGGGGTAAATCCACCATTTCTATTTCAGCCCCGGCCAAATCACGGTTGGCGGGGACCAGGTCATACTTGCCACTGGTAGTGGTTACACGGACATCTGCAATACTTCGGCTACCCAGCAATACCTGATATACCGTATGCTGCAGGACACGTTTGTCCACGCCACTTCCCATCGTGGCGTTACCCTGAGGATCGAGATCGATTAACAAGACACGACGCTGGGCGGCTTCGAGACTCGCAGCCAGATTAACACTCGTAGTGGTTTTTCCTACCCCACCCTTTTGATTGGTTATTGCCAGAATTTTTGCCATCTTGTCCCCTCCGAACCGGGCCTCTCCGGCTAACCCGGCCGTCAAATCGCAGGCCATCCGCTAAAACCACCGTCGCAACGCCGTCACCCGCTATGTCTGCTTGATCAAAACAAGATGCCGCTCTGCCTCAAGGCCAGGGACTGTAACCGGTAATATCTTTTCGACCATGAACCGTGCTGGGAGCTGCGCCAGTTCTTCATGAGGATACACTCCTTTCATCGCCACAAGTCTGCCGCCACCGTTTCCTGGCGCGCACAAATGCCCCGCCAGGCCGGCAAAATCCGCCAGATCGGAAAAAGCACGGGAAATGACGACATCAAACCCATCCACCGGATGAAAGTTTTCGACGCGCTCAGTCATCACCTCGACATTTTTTAAATCGAGTTCGATTCGCGCCTGCTGCAAAAAAGCGGTTTTTTTATGATTGGTTTCGACCAGAGTCACACGCCACTCGGGCCGCGCCAAAGCCAGAGGAATCCCTGGCAAGCCGGCGCCACTGCCAACGTCGGCAATACGTGGTCCTGCGACGTGCGGTAAAATGGCGAGGCTATCGAGCAAATGACGAACCAGCATTGCTTCCGGCTCACGCACCGCGGTCAGGTTATGCACCTGGTTCCACTTGCGGATCAGCGCAAGGTATTGCAGCATGCGCGTTTGGGTTTCGCGCGGGAGCGCCAACCCCAGGACTTCAATCCCCTCAGAGAGTTGCGCGGCGAGTCTCATGCGCTTTTCTTTTTTTTCTGGCCGGAAAATCCACGTTTGACGTGTACCAGCAATAGTGAAATTGCTGCTGGCGTTATGCCGGAAATCCTGGCCGCCTGTCCTGCTGTTTCCGGCTTGAATTCATTCAGTTTTTGCTGTGCCTCGCTGGAAAGGCCGCGCACGGTAGCGTAATCAAGATCGAGCGGCAGGCGAATGTCCTCATAGCCCGCATTACGCGCAACCTCATCCTTCTGACGTTCAATGTAGCCGTGATATTTCGCCTGGATTTCAACTTGTTCCGCAACCACGGGGTCAGTAACGCACTCCCCTGCGCCGGGCAGCGTCATCAGAGCGGCATAGGATACGTCCGGACGACGCAACAATTCGTATAGCGAATAATCATGTCCAATGGTCTTGCCAAGCACTCGCAACACGTCTGCTTCAGGCAGAGCTTTCAAGCTGGTATTCGGACTGAGCCACGTCGCTTTTAATCTGCCTTGCTCTCGAATAATCGCTTCGCGCTTGGCTTCGAATGAAGCCCCGCGTACGTCGTCGACCACCCCGAGCTCCCGGCCCATCCCGGTCAGACGCAAATCAGCGTTGTCTTCCCGAAGTTGTAGGCGATATTCGGCACGACTGGTAAACATGCGGTAGGGTTCGGTCACACCTCGGGTGACGAGATCGTCTACCAAAACGCCGAGATAAGCTTCGTCGCGGCGCGGACACCATGCTTCCCGGTCTTGTGTTTTGCGCGCCGCATTAATCCCTGCCAGCAATCCCTGGGCAGCAGCTTCTTCATAGCCTGTCGTCCCGTTGATCTGGCCGGCAAAAAATAAACCTTCGATTGCTTTTGTTTCAAGCGAGCTTTTCAATGCCCGCGGGTCAAAAAAGTCGTATTCGATAGCATAGCCGGGGCGCGTAATATGCGCATTTTCAAGCCCCTTGATCGACTGCACCAGCTTTACCTGCATGTCAAATGGCAGACTGGTCGAGATTCCGTTGGGGTATACCTCATGAGTATCGAGACCTTCCGGTTCCAGAAAGATCTGATGCGATTCCTTCGCTGAAAATCGAACGACCTTGTCCTCGATGGAGGGACAATAACGCGGCCCTGTGCCCTCGATTACGCCCGTAAACAATGGAGATCGATCCAGGCCGCTGCGGATGATGTCGTGAGTACGGCTATTGGTATGCGTCAACCAGCAGGGCAACTGCCGTGGGTGCCGGGCAGCGTCCCCCATAAAGGAGAAGACCGGCACAGGGTCGTCTCCCGGTTGCTCGGTAACCGCCGAGTAATCGATGCTACGGCCGTCTATACGCGGCGGAGTCCCGGTTTTTAACCGCCCCACAGGCAGCTTCATCTCCCGCAGACGTGCAGCCAGGCTGGTGGAGGGCGGATCGCCGGCCCGGCCGGCCTGGAAATTGACTGATCCCACATGCGCAAGCCCCCCAAGAAACGTTCCTGCCGTCAGGACCACCGCCCTGGCCGCAAACCTGATTCCTAATTGGGTTACGACACCGGTGACGCGCCCCCCTTCAAGCGTGAGATCGTCCACCCCCTGCTGGAACAACCAAAGGTTGGGCTGGTTTTCGAGACGACGCCGGATCGCCTGGCGATAGAGCACCCTGTCTGCCTGGACACGCGTTGCCCGTACCGCCGGCCCCTTGCTCGAATTCAGTATGCGAAACTGGATACCGGCTTCATCGGCTGCGGCAGCCATTGCTCCACCCAGCGCATCAACTTCTTTCACCAAGTGCCCCTTGCCGATACCTCCTATGGAAGGGTTACAGGACATCTGCCCCAGCGTTTCGATATTATGCGACAACAGAAGGGTTTTTTTGCCCATGCGTGCAGCTGCGAGGGCGGCCTCGGTACCGGCATGTCCCCCACCTATAACTATTACATCGAAATTTTCCGAATAAATCATTACGCTACAGCACCCTTCAAAGACGGGCATTCTACGGTAAAACGGAGACCTATGTAAGGCGCAGCCCTTCGGAGCCATGAAATGCGGCTATCCAGACGTATGTTCCATGGGAGTTTCATGTGAGACTGTTTCACGTGAAACATTTTTTCTTGAAATTCTTGGAGAACCGCTGGATGGCCGGAAATCGGACCACCCCGAGGCGTTACTTGCCAATACAGAATCGCGAAAATATCTCCCCCAGCAAATCGTCGGCCCCAAATTCGCCAGTAATTGACGATAGAGCTTGCTGAGCAAGCCGCAACTCTTCGGCGAGCAGTTCGGATTGAAACTCTTCCTTGTCCAGTTCTGCAGCGTTTCCCAAGTATTCGCGGGTAGCCGTCAACGCGCGCAGATGGCGCTGGCGCGCCATGAATGCACCCTCGCCCACCGAGCGTGGTTGCCATCCTGCTAGTTCCAGTAGCTTCTGGCGAAGTGTTTCAATCCCCGCGCCGGTTATCGCGGAAAGGTAAATCTCTAATTCGCCGTTTCCCGCTTCGATAAGGGAGGACTTGTCCAGCAGATCGATCTTGTTATACACGTATATTACCGGTAATCCTGAGGGAAGACTGTCGAGTATCGCTCGATCCTCCGAGGTAATGCCCCATCGGCTGTCCATCACGAGCAATACGAAATTCGCTTTCTCGATGGTGGAGCGCGTGCGGGCGATGCCCATTTTTTCCACGGCGTCGTCCGTTTCCCGCAGCCCAGCGGTATCCAGTAAATGTAGCGGGACGCCTTCAATCTCAATTGTCCGGTGAATCGTGTCACGTGTAGTACCCGGTATCTCCGTGACAATGGCCGCCTCTTCACCTGCCAGTACGTTCAGAAGGCTTGATTTTCCGACGTTAGGCTGTCCAACCAGAACGATCCATATACCTTCTCGCAGTATGCTGCCCTGCCGGGCCGATGCAAGCACATGCTCCAGTTGTGCCTGGACGCTTTTCAGCTTGTGGCTAACATCAGCATGGTGGACATGATCTATTTCTTCCTCCGAAAAATCCAGTGATGCTTCAACCGATATACGAAGATCAGTGAGCGCTCGCACTACGACATGAATGGCGCTGGAAAACTCTCCTTGCAGAGAGCGCATGGCACACCGTGCGGCTTCGCTCGTACTGGCGTCTATGACGTCCGCTACGCTTTCAGCCTGAGCAAGGTCCAGCTTATTGTTAAGATAGGCGCGAAGGGTAAATTCTCCGGGCTGCGCCATCCGGGCGCCCGCAGAGAGACAACTTGACAATAATAGATTCATTACCGCTGGGCCGCCGTGGCCCTGCAGTTCGAGAACGTCTTCGCCGGTATAGGAATGAGGGGCAGGGAAAAAAAGAACGATTCCTTGATCGATGACTTGTCCATCCTCATCGTAAAACTTGCTTAGGCTGGCGTAGCGCGGTTCAGGAACATAACCGACAACTTTCAGCGTCAAGGATTTTATATCCTTGCCCGAAACACGCACCACACCAATGCCGCCTCGTCCGGGCGGCGTAGCAACCGCGGCAATAGTGTCGGCATTCTCCATCACACATTGGGTCGAGATGAGTCACCCTGACAGGGCGACTCATCTCACCTGGATATTTCCAATAGAGCCAGCCATTTCGAATAGAAAGAGCTCGGCGATATCAGCCGTTCTGCTTTTTCTGTTTTACCGCGGCAGTAGTGGCGGCAGAACTTTCGATCATGCGCGTGATTTGCCATTGCTGGAGAATGGAAAGCACGTTATTGACCAATGAATAGAGCACCAGCCCAGCGGGAAAGAAGAAGAAGAAAACGCTGAAAGCGAACGGCATGATCTGCATCACTTTCGCCTGGATCGGATCCGCAGAAGGCGGGCTTAGCTTTGATTGGATGAACATGGAAATACCCATGAGTATGGGTAGCACATAATAAGGGTCGGGAGAGGACATATCTTCTATCCACAATGCGAAGGGCGCGTAACGCAACTCCACGCTCGCGAGCAATACCCAGTACAACGAGATAAACACCGGGATCTGAACCAGGATGGGAAAACAGCCTCCCATCGGGTTGATTTTTTCGGCCTTGTAAAAATCCATCATCGCCTGATGCATGCGCTGACGATCGTTCCCGTGCTGTTCACGCAAACGCTGCAACTTGGGCGTAACCAGCCGCATCTTCGCCATCGACCGATAGCCCGCCGCGGATAACGGGAAAAACACCAGCTTGACCGACATGGTCAGAAGGATAATGGCTACCCCCCAATTTCCCGTCCATGAATGATAGAACGACAACAACCAGAACAGCGGTGCGCCGATCACTGTCAGCCAGCCATAGTCCACCGTAAGGTCAAGCCCGGGAGCAACCGCTGCGAGCTTGCTTTGTTCCTCGGGACCCGCGTAGAGCGGCACCGTAACGGTAGCCGTAGCGCCAGGCTCGATCATGCCCACCGGCACAATGACACCGGCCGTATACTCGTTGTCGCCCAAGGGCTTCGCGTAATACTCGCGGGGGGTTTTGTCCTTCGGAAGCCAGGCGGTGAGAAAATAATGCTCCAGCATGGCAATCCAGCCATTGTCAGCTGTTTTAGGATAAGTTGCTTTGCCTTTATCCAAGGCTGAAAACTCGATTTTCTTGAACTTATCCTGCTCTGTGTAAAGCGCGGCGCCGGTATAAGTGGGAATCATGAATACCGAACCGACTGGAGGCTGGCTGTCGCGCAACATCTGGAAATAAGAGAAGGGCTGGATCGCGGCAGTTCCCTGATTGGTAACCTCAAAACTGACATCTATGAGATAAGTTCCGCGATGGAACGTGTATATCTTGACTACTCGCACGCCTTCGGCCTCGGGCGCCAGGAGTCGTATCTCGATTTTTTTCGCTCCAGCTGCCAGCTCATACGTACTCTGGTCTGCCGTATAATTTGTCTTATGGCTGGGTAGGCCTTCTCCTATCAGCCCCGACTGAGCCACATAAACATGCTCGTCCTGACTTTGCAGCAGTGCAAAGGATTTGTTTTTATCTGCGGTATCAGGGTATTGGAGTAACTCAAGGCGTCTTAAATCGCCTCCCGCAGTATCGATTTCCGCAACGACCATATCGGTCTTGACGATAATTTTTTCGCGTGTTCCCAGCTTGCCCGTCACTTTGACCGGAACACCGTCCTGAACAGCCGCTCCACCCTTGCCCGGTTGTGCCGAAACAAGCTTATCGCCGGGTATGGGGGTTTCGTTCTGGCCGTTTTTTACAGTCTGATTTGCCCCACCTTGGGTCGCAGGGGCTGATGTGGCGGGGGATGGCGGAAGTTGTTCCTTCTGCCACGCCTCCCACAGAAACAGCATCGACGTGGAGAAAATCAGGAAGAGTATTAGTTTTTGTGTATCCATCTTGCTTCGCGATTTTATATTTTACGATACGGGATAATCGAGGCATGATTATTCAAACCTGATAAGCCCCATGTGATAAATCCTATGGGACGGGGTCATGTCCGCCACGGGCCCAGGGGTTGCAACGCATTATCCGCCAGACGCTCAGAAATATTCCCCGAAGCACCCCATGCTTGGTGAGTGCCTCACATGCATAGTTTGAGCAGGATGGACTGAACCGGCACGAGGGCCCTAAGAAAGGGCTCAGGCAATATTGGTAGAGCTTGATAAAACCGATGATTATCCGCGACATCGCTGCAGTTGAATCATGAGCTTTTCCGCTTCCCCCGCTATCCGTGAAGAATTGTTATGGCTAACCCGACATCGTAAACGCACCACGAGATCAAGGCCAGCCAGATCTCGTTGACGCGCTCGAAATGCCTCGCGCAACACGCGTTTCACCCTGTTTCGATTTACGGCCAACCGCTCGATTTTACCAGCGACGATCAGCCCCAGTCTCGGGTGTAATAAGCCATTGGGCTTAGCGAAAACTTGAAGAAATTCGCTGCGTGCAGAACACTTGAACCGGATAACCGAGGAAAATTCTTCTGCTTTATGCAGCCGCTTATTTTTTTGAAAGCGAATAATACAATCCCTCGAGTTCAACCTGGCGCCAGCAGCTATACTGCCAGGCGGGCTCGTCCCTTGGCGCGGCGAGCTCTGATAACGGCCGCACCCCCCGGGGTTTTCATGCGAACTCGAAAACCATGGGTTCGCTTCCTCCGCGTTACGGACGGTTGATAAGTGCGTTTCATTATGTCCCCTGAGCCTGATAATCAATAAAACTCGGCATTACAACTCTTTACGGACGTTGATGTCAACCAATATTTTTTCCCCACCCTGTGGATAAGTCGGGAGGAACGGTCTAAAATGCACTCCTCGCCTGCGCTTTCGCTTTTAACTTCCGATTTCCGCTTCTTCCCCAATCAGCAATGACAATCATGCCGGCAATGGATATCTTTTGGCTTTCCTGTCTTGAACATTTTGAGAAAGAGCTGAGTGCCCAGCAATTCAATACCTGGATCAAACCGTTACGCCTGGAGGTATCGCATAATCCCCACGACTCAACCGCAGTCGTCATCGCTCCCAACCGGTTCGTCATGCAATGGGTCAAGGACAATTTCCTGTCCCGCATTGAACAAATGGCGGGGCTGCATTTTCCTCAAGCTATTCGTTTTCAATTGAAGCTTGCTGATCCGATTTCGATAAAAACAACTATTCGGGCTACTGAAAATACTGACCCAACGTCGCCGTCTGCAACACCACCTTCAAATTCCGCCCCGTTTGGCGTACCCGTGGTGCCAGTACAAAAATTTGCCATGGATGCGAGAGAAAAACGTGAAAAAAATCCGAGCCGTCTGAATCCATCTTTCACTTTTAATAATTTCGTTACCGGAAAAGCGAATCAACTGGCGCGCGCGGGCGCCATTCAGGTTGCCGAACGTCCAGGCACCGCTTATAACCCATTTTTTATTTACGGCGGCGTCGGGCTGGGCAAAACTCACTTGATTCAGGCTATCGGTAATTTTGTACTGGAACACAACAGCACGGCCAAGGTCAGGTATATTCACTCGGAACAGTATGTTTCCGACGTAGTAAGGGCTTACCAACATAAAGCTTTTGATGATTTCAAACGATACTATCATTCGCTTGATGTTCTGCTAATAGACGACATCCAGTTTTTCGGCGGCAAGAATCGAACTCAAGAAGAATTTTTCTATGCGTTCAATGCGCTGATTGAAGCACATAGACAGGTAATCATCACCTGCGACTCTTACCCAAAAGAAATTTCAGGTATGGAAGAACGGTTGATTTCCCGTTTTGGGTGGGGCTTGACAGTAGCGGTCGAACCGCCGGAACTGGAAATGCGTGTCGCCATTCTGCTTAAAAAAGCATTGATGGAAAATATTGTTCTGGATGAAAACGTCGCTTTTTTCATAGCCAAGCATATTCGTTCCAATGTGCGTGAACTCGAAGGCGCACTGAAACGAGTGCTCGCTTACTCCCGTTTTACGGGCCATTCGTTATCGCTGGATTTGGCGAGAGAAGCATTGAAAGACCTGCTAGCGGTACAGAATCGTCAAATTTCGATTGAAAATATACAGAAGACGGTTGCGGACTACTATAAAATCAAAGTGGCTGAAATGTATTCAAAAAAACGTTCGCGCATCGTTGCGAGACCGCGGCAAATGGCTATGGCCATATCCAAGGAACTGACCCCTCTGAGCCTGCCCGATATAGGTGAAGCCTTTGGTGGCAGGGATCACACTACCGTACTGCACGGATATCGGAAAATTGCCGAATTACGCGCATCGGACCCAGCGATCAATCGAGACTTTAATGCGTTGCTGCACATTCTGCGCGGTTAATAACAGCGAGGATAGCAAAAGGATGATTTGGGGATAACTCGGTTTTTTTTCGAGACGGTAATTCTATCCACAAACTGCCCACAGACCATACCGGCTTGATACCGGAAAAAAATAATGGGTAATCTGCTGATATCAATTGGTTTTTTTTATTAATACCGGACTTGCCCCGCTTTTATTAACTATTATTTAGGTTTTTAATACAATGAAACTAATAGAAACAGATCGGGATACTTTACTTAAACCATTGCAAACGGTTACCGGTATTGTCGAGCGTCGTCATACGTTGCCGATACTTTCCAACGTGTTAATAGAGCGAAAGCAGGAGAAAATTTCGTTTATTGCAACTGATCTGGAAATTCAGATAACTACCTCCGTAGAGGACGCTAATCCGGTAAATGAAGAACGCGCGGTTACGGTACCGGCAAAAAAACTGCAGGACATATTGCGTGCCCTTCCTGATAAGGTTCAAGTAACGCTGGAAACCGGTGAGAACAGGTTGCATGCCAAAGCGGGAAAAAGCCGTTTTAATTTACAAACCCTGCCTGTCGAAGATTTCCCTAAATTTCCTGAAAGTACAGAACCTCAGGCAAAAATAACAGTACAGCAGAAAGAGCTGAAACATATCCTGTCCATGGTTCAATATGCGATGGCGCAGCAGGATATCCGTTACTATTTGAACGGCCTCCTTTTACTGATGGAGGATAATCATCTGAAGGTTGTCGCTACCGACGGTCACCGCCTGGCGTTTGCCTTGATGTTGCTGGAAGCGCCTCAGGAAAAAAAAGAAGTCATTCTCCCGCGCAAGGTGGTACTGGAACTGGCGAGGTTGCTGAATGACACTGATGAGCCTGTTACGGTGGAACTCCTCCAGAATCAGGTTCGCTTCACCTTTTCAAATGTGATATTGGTATCTAAGGTTGTGGACGGAAAATTTCCCGACTACAACCGTGTTATCCCTGAGGGCTACCAGAAGCAGTTTGATATAAATCGGGCGCTGCTCTTGCAGACGCTGCAGCGTGCATCAATTTTATCCAACGAAAAATTTCGCGGCGTCCGTCTCATATTGACATCGGGTAATCTTCGCATTGTATGTAATAACAGTGAACAGGAAGAAGCGCAGGAAGAGCTGGAGCTTCAGTATGAAGGGGAAGCGCTGGATATAGGCTTCAATATCACCTACCTTCTTGACGTATTGAACCATCTGAATTGCGAAACAGTGCGATGCGCATTTGGCGATGCCAACAGTAGTGCGCTTATTTCTATCCCTGGCAACGATGATTTCAAGTATGTCGTGATGCCGATGAGGATATGAACAACGGAAGCAAGATCTCCAATTGCCCCAACCAGCTATTTAAATTAGTTTTGCGGAAGGTACATTTTACCGAACAGGTGGTATGGAAGACGGTCCACGTTTCACGTGAAACTGAAGACAACTGAAGGAACAGGATAATGAACGAAAAAAACCGCACTCGGCAACAAAATGAAAGTTCGACCGCCTATGGTTCGGACAGCATCAAAATCCTGAAAGGGCTTGATGCAGTGCGCAAGCGGCCGGGCATGTACATCGGCGATACGAGTGACGGCACCGGCTTGCATCATATGGTATTCGAAGTGCTGGATAATGCGATTGACGAAGCACTAGCGGGTCATTGTGACGAAATTTCCGTCATCATTCATCCCGATAACTCGTTAACCGTACAGGACAATGGCCGGGGGATTCCTACCGGTATAAAACACGATGACGAACTGAAACGCTCGGCCGCCGAAATCGTCATGACTGAACTTCATGCGGGCGGCAAGTTTGACGACAATTCGTACAAAGTATCAGGAGGATTGCACGGCGTTGGCGTGTCCGTGGTCAATGCCTTATCGGAATGGTTGCGCCTCACTATTCGTCGAAACGGGCAGGTTCATCAGATTGAGTTCCGCATGGGCGTTCCCGTAGGGCCCCTGATTGTTACAGGCAAGACAGAGCGCCGCGGTACGGAAGTACACTTCCTCGCCAGCAAGGAAATCTTCGGCGACATTGAATATCACTATGATATATTTGCAAAGCGTCTGCGCGAACTTTCATTCCTCAACAATGGCGTTAAAATTCATCTGGTTGATCAGCGCAACGCCAAGGAAGAAATTTTCGCTTTCGTTGGGGGAGTACGAAGCTTTGTCGAGTATGTCAACCGCACCAAGTCGGTTCTTCATCCGAATATTTTCTACGCTTCAGGTGAAAAAGACGGCATCATGGTTGAAGTCTCGATGCAGTGGAACGATAGCTATTCCGAACAAGTATTGTGTTTTACCAATAACATTCCACAAAAGGATGGGGGAACTCACCTCACTGGGTTACGCGCTGCCATGACGCGCACGCTCAACAACTATATCGAAAAAAACGAGGTGGCAAAAAAAGCCAAAATTGAAACTTCCGGCGACGACATGCGCGAGGGTCTATCCTGCGTTTTGTCCGTGAAATTATTCGAGCCCAAATTTTCCTCGCAAACCAAGGAAAAACTCGTCTCCTCCGAAGTGCGTCCTGCGGTAGAAGAAATCGTATCGCAAAAATTGACGGAGTTCCTTTTAGAGCAACCACTGGATGCCAAAACAATCTGCGGCAAAATCATTGATGCGGCGCGTGCCCGGGAAGCAGCGCGAAAGGCGCGTGAATTGACTCGACGTAAGGGCGTCCTGGACGGCATGGGCTTGCCCGGAAAGCTTGCCGATTGTCAGGAAAAAAACCCCGCGCTCTCTGAGCTTTATCTGGTCGAAGGCGATTCCGCGGGTGGTTCGGCGAAGCAGGGACGCGACCGCAAATTTCAGGCCATCCTGCCGTTGAAGGGAAAAATCCTGAATGTCGAAAGAGCCCGTTTCGACAAATTGATTTCCTCGCAGGAACTCGCATCCCTTATTACGGCGCTGGGCACAGGGATCGGCAAGGACGAATACAACCCCGACAAATTGCGTTACCACCGCATCATCATCATGACCGATGCGGACGTGGATGGGTCGCACATCCGCACTTTACTGCTTACTTTTTTTTACCGGCAAATGCCGGAATTAATCGAGCGTGGCCATATATTCATTGCCCAGCCGCCATTATATAAAATCAAGCACGGCAAGCAGGAACGCTACGTCAAGGACGACCATGAACTCAAACAATATCTGTTGGGTCTGGCGCTGAATGGAGCCGAATTGCATAATTGGGAAGATAAGCTGCCTCTCACGGGAGAAACGCTGGAAAAAATCGCCAATGAATACCTGTTGGCCGAAGCCGTGATCGAGCGCATGAGCCGCCTTATTGACAGCGAAGTAATGCATACATTGCTCCTGCGTCCTGATATTGATTTAAGCAGCGAAAGCCTTGCCGCTGAAAGCGCAGCCAGGCTCGCAGCGCATGTTTCCAGGGTAAAAATTACGCCGGAATACGACGCCGCCACCGAAGAGTTTCGGTTGAAAATTTCCCGCATGCATCACGGCAATGTTCGCGCCACCTACCTCGATCAGGAATTCTTGCATAGCGGTGACTATGCTCAAATCAAGCAAACCGCTGAAGTGCTCGATGGATTGATGGGGCCGACGGCCTACATCAGACGCGGTGAACAAAAACGGCCGGTAAGCAATTTCAAACAAGCGCTTGACTGGCTGCTGCAGGAGGTAAAAAAGGGCATTGGGACTCAGCGCTACAAGGGCTTGGGTGAAATGAACCCGGCACAGTTGTGGGAAACCACAATGGACCCCGCAAGCCGCCGATTATTGCGCGCCCAGATCGAGGATAGTATCGCTGCCGACGAGATTTTCACTACCCTGATGGGTGACGTGGTCGAGCCGCGACGTGCATTCATCGAAAACAATGCATTGGGCGTGAGAAATCTCGACGTATAGTCGTATTAGCAATGGAAAAATCCGGCGAGATAATTATCTATCTAGCTTTTCTTCAAATAATATCAAGGAATGAACCGACATGCTGTCTCCGAAGCTGACCTTGCAACAGGTCGACCCCGATCTCTGGCAGGCAATAAAAGGTGAGGTACAACGCCAGGAAGAATATATTGAGTTGATCGCCTCGGAAAATTATGCCAGTCCGGCGGTGATGCAAGCGCAGGGATCGGTGCTGACGAATAAATATGCTGAAGGTTATCCAGGCAAGCGTTACTACGGCGGCTGTGAATATGTAGACGTTGTGGAGCAGCTTGCGATAGATCGGCTGAAAGCACTGTTTGGTGCGGAGTACGTTAATGTTCAGCCACATTCCGGTTCACAGGCCAATGCCGCGGTATATTTGACGGCATTGAAGCCAGGGGATACGCTGCTTGGCATGTCGCTCGCCCATGGCGGGCATTTGACTCATGGTGCTTCAGTCAACCTCAGCGGAAAAATTTTCAATGCCGTTTCATACGGATTGGATCCCGAAACCGAAGAGCTTGACTATGATGAGGTGGCGCGGCTTGCGCATGAACATAAACCCAAAATGATCGTTGCCGGGGCGTCCGCCTATGCATTGGTCATAGATTGGAAACGCTTCCGCAAAATTGCCGATGAAGTAGGCGCTTATCTGTTCGTTGACATGGCTCACTACGCCGGGTTGGTGGCGGCGGGATTTTATCCCAACCCCGTCGGTATTGCCGATTTTGTCACCAGCACCACGCATAAGACATTACGGGGGCCGCGCGGCGGCGTTATTCTGGCCAAGCCGGAGCACGAGAAAGCGCTTAATTCCGCAATTTTTCCCCAGACTCAGGGTGGCCCGTTGATGCACGTGATCGCGGCCAAGGCGGTAGCATTTAAAGAAGCCGCAAGTAAAGAGTTCAAGAATTACCAGGAACAGGTGATCGACAACGCGCGCGTAATGGCCAAGGTGTTGCAGGAGCGCGGTTTGCGCATCGTGTCCGGACGCACCGATTGCCACATGTTTCTGGTAGACCTTCGTCCCAAGTATATTACCGGCAAGCAGGCGGCGGAATCTCTGGAGCTGGCGCACATTACCGTCAACAAGAATGCCATACCTAACGATCCACAAAAACCTTTTGTTACCAGCGGAATTCGTATTGGTTCGCCCGCGATTACCACGCGCGGTTTTACGGAAATTGAAGCGGAACAATTAGCAAATCTGATCGCCGATGTGCTGGATGCGCCTACGGATGTCGCGGTGATTTCGCAAGTAGCGGAACAGGCAAAAACGCTTTGTGCAAAATTCCCGGTGTATGGAATAAAGTGTTGATTGCATCACACTGGCAAGCATTGTATCCACCCATTGCTGCTGAGAAGCATCGATCAATCGGCATCTTTCACTCTCTGAATTTGTGTCATGAAATGCCCGTTCTGCAACGCCGATGACACAAGCGTGATAGATTCCCGTGTCAGCGAGGAAGGCGACAGGATACGTCGTCGTCGTCGTTGTCTCACATGCGGCAAACGCTTTACCACTTACGAGACAGTGGAATTGCGTTTACCTCAAGTGATAAAACAGGACGGTAATCGCGCTGAATTTGATCGTAAAAAATTGCTTACGAGCTTCGTGCGAGCTTTACACAAGCGCCCGGTTCCAACCGCGGATGTGGACGGAGCGATGGATCGAATTGTGCAAAAGCTTTTAAACCTGGGAGAACGCGAAATACCTACGCGAAGGATTGGTGAGATGGTGATGGAGGAGCTCTACAAGCTGGACAAAGTCGCTTATATCCGCTTTGCGTCGGTTTACAGGAGTTTCCAGGATGCAGATGATTTTCACAATGCTCTCAAAGAGCTGCAAAAACCGCAGAAAAAGAGAGAAGAAAAAAAATCCTGATGGTAACGCCAGTCAATCATTGTTTTCGATCTTCCCTAATAAAACAATAATCTTGAATCGGGCGGCTAACCGCGCTTTTTTCAGCTCAATTGCCAATTGAATGCCATATCGAAAAGGGTTTTTCACGCCGTGAGCCTCGCCTTTTCAGTGAGCTCGCTACGGGCGGATTTAGGATAACCGGACAGCGCCCGTAAACCCTATTCCACTATTTCGATCAACTGAAATGATGGGCTTCCTATGTTTTCGTCAACCGATTACAGCTTTATGGCCCAAGCTTTACGGCTTGCGGAAAAAGGTCTGTATAGCGCAAGCCCTAATCCTCGCGTGGGCTGCGTGCTGGTGCGCAACGGCCAGGTCATTGGCAACGGCTGGCATGAACGTGCAGGCGGGCATCACGCCGAGATAAACGCGCTTTCCGCTGCGGGGGCGGCAGCGCAAGGCGCGACCGCTTATCTCACGCTTGAGCCTTGCAGCCATCATGGACGAACTCCTCCGTGCGCCGAAGCATTGATCAAGGCGGGTATTGCGAAACTGGTAATAGCCATGGAAGATCCGAACCCCCTGGTATCAGGCAGAGGCTGTGCATCCCTGAAAGCGGCAGGGATAGAGGTGCAATCCGGGCTGATGGAAGCGGAAGCAAGGGCGCTCAATATCGGTTTTATCTCGCGCATGGCGCGCAAGCGTCCCTGGATCAGGATGAAAATTGCTGCGAGCCTCGACGGCAAAACCGCGCTCAACAATGGTACTAGCCAATGGATAACCGGCGAAGCGGCGCGTCGCGACGGGCATCGTCTTCGTGCCCGCTCTTGCGCGGTTCTCACCGGCATTGGCACGGTCCTGGCGGACGATCCGCAGCTCACCGTACGTCACGTAAACACATCCAGGCAGCCGTTGGGAGTGGTAGTCGATAGCCGACTCGATATTCCGGTGGATGCCGGGCTGTTGCGCGGCGGCGGAGAACTGATTTTTACCGCGACCGCCAGCGAAGGGAAAATCCTGGCGTTGCGTGAGGTGGGGGCTCGCGTAATCGTGTTGCCGGGAGAAAATGGCGGTGTTGATCTCGCTGGCATGATGCAGCAGCTTGCCGACTTTGAAATAAACGAAGTGCTGATAGAGGCGGGTTTCAAACTGAATGGCTCTCTCATCAACGCGGGGCTGGTGGATGAGCTGATAATTTATCTCGCGCCGTGTCTGATAGGTGATGCGGCGCGCGGCATGATGAAATTACCCGAACTGGCAAATCTTGCGGATAAGCGCGCACTCAAGATAAATGATGTGCGGATGGTGGGGACGGACATACGGCTCACCTGCGGTTTTTCTTAAATCGCTTGAGAACCCGTTCGTACCATGTCTTATGCTTTAGCGGGGTTCTTGGTGAGCTTCCGTTGCAGGGTGCGCCGATGCATATTCAGTGCTCTTGCTGTTACGGAAACATTGCCTTTATTCTCATTTAACACACGCTGAATATACTCCCACTCCAGGCGGCCGACGGATAACGGGTGCGCACTGATCTGCACATCCGCGTCGCCTGTAGTGCGCTCGAACGCCATCATGATTTCATTAACGTCGACCGGTTTCGCAAGATAATGCATTGCCCCGAGTTTGATTGCTTCCACTGCGGTGGCAATACTGGCATACCCGGTCAACATGACAATTCGGGTACCAGGATCAAGAGCATTCAATTTTTCAACCAGGGTCAATCCTGAAGTGCCGGGCAGTCTGAGGTCGATAACGGCATACTCAGGGGTACATGCCTCCGCGCACTCCAGGGCCTGCTCGACGGTATGCGCACACGTAACGTTGAATCCGCGTTTAGTCATTGCGTTTGCAAGCACCGTACAAAAAGTCGAGTCGTCGTCCACAATGAGTAATGCCGGGCGATCATCCACTTCCGTCGTTGATAACGTCGTCATATTGGTTGCCGGATCAGGGGTAAAGTCACTTGAGTACAGGCGCCGCCTACGCGATTGGTCAGGCGTACCCTGCCGCCAAACCGTTCAATGTTTGCATTTGCCAGAAATAAACCTATTCCGAAACCCTGCCCTGAGGCTTTGCTCGTAAAGAATGGCTGGCCCGCACGCTGTACGGCTTCCCCCGTTAATCCGTCGCCATAGTCGAGAATTTGAAGATGCAGTTCCTGATAATTCCAGCTGACTTCGATCTCGATATGTTTGAGGGACGCATCCGCCGCATTGTTCAACAGATTTAAAATCGACTGGCTCAGCAATTGCGTATTGAGTATTTGTGGAGCAGGCTCTACGCCGCTGCCACGGTAAGTAAATTGGACGGAAGGCCGCATCAATTGCCATTTATCCAGCACCTGCCGCAAAAAAGAATCAACAGCCTGGCCGCTGCCCTCCTCGGCCCGCGCCTGCCCGGCATCGGCCAGTAATTGTGTCAGCGTATGTTTACACTGGGTGATCTGATCGCGCAGTATCCTGATGTTGTCTTGAAATTCCCGGTTCTCTTTATATTCGTCCTGCAGTTCTCCGGTGACAACCGCCATCGTCGCCAGCGGCGTACCGAGCTCGTGCGCAGCACCGGCTGCCAGCGTGCCCAACGCAATGATCTGTTCGTTACGCAGCGCCTGTTCGCGCGCCAGCGCCAGATCCTTGTCGCGCTCGCGAATGGATATGCCCATCTTGACAACAAACCAGGCGATTAACATGGTGCTCAGCACGAAGGCCAACCACATGCCCGACACATGCAGGTTAAACTCGCTGTTGTGTTCCTCATGATCATGAGGCAGCGGCAGGTAATAAAATAGCATCAGCGTATAGCAGCTTATTGTAATGGCAGCCATTACCCACGTGTAGGCCCAGGGCAGCGCGGCGGCGGCTATCGTCAGCGGCAGGAGATACAGCGATATAAACGGGTTTGTCGATCCGCCGCTGAAATACAGCAGTGCGCTCAATGCAAAAACATCAACCAGCAGCTGAGCGAAAAACTCGATGCTCGAGACTGGCCATTTGCGGCGCAGGCGTATCCATGTCGCCAGATTCAACACGGCCAGCATAACCGTTACCGCCACCATCTCCGTCCACGGCAGTTGCATGTTGAGCACCCAGTGCGCCAGGGCAAAAGTCATGCACTGCGCGGCAATCACGATATTCCTGAGCAGGAACAGGCGTTGTAAATTCTTGCTTAAGGGCGATTGGCTGAGATCGCTGAACATTTCCGTTGCTGGTCTGTGTGCGGCGTCTTTGTGTATGATGTAACTTCGGTAACTACAGGAGAACCTCCTGGTTTTGCACCTTGGACCAGGCTACGGCGACGAGCATAGCCGTATCTGTTCATCCTTATTTTATCAGCTAGGGCGCCAACCAGGCGCTTCAAGGATGATTTGTTCAGGAATACCCCGAACATTAGCGTATATTGCCACTCACGACCATGCGGCAAATTGACGCACATCTCATATGTGAGCCGCCGGAGGCAGTGGGATTATCGTATTTAAAAGCGGAGAGAGCTTGATGTTCACCGGAATTGTCGAAGCTGTCGGCGAGATAAAGCAAATCCGTTCCCTGGAGGGGGGCATAAGCTTGAGTATCATGCCGGGCATGTTGGACCTGAAAGATGTGAAAACAGGGGATAGCATTGCAGTAAACGGCGTATGCCTTACTGTTACCGCTGTAGCAAACGACATGTTTTCTGTAGATGTCTCACGCGAGACATTAGACTGTACAGAAGGCCTGGATAAACCCGGCGGGCAAGTCAACCTCGAAAGGGCGCTCTTGCTGTCGGACAGGCTTGATGGCCATCTGGTGAGCGGCCACGTGGATGCAAGCGGCGAAGTCATCAAGCTGGAGCCCGCGGGCGAAAGTTACACCCTGGCGATCAACGCGCCGGATGCATTATTGAAATATATTGCCAGAAAAGGTTCAATCTCGGTGAATGGCGTCAGCCTGACGGTAAACCGGATAGCAGGCAACGACCTGGAGATCAATCTCATCCCTCACACCCTGGCCGCCACGACATTGAAGGATCTGAAGATGGGCGCCAGAGTAAACCTGGAAGTGGATATGTTGGCGCGATATGTAGAACGATTGATGGGAATGGCATGAGAATGACCGAAATTTGACATGATAATCAGCTCGATTCAGGAAATAATAGCGGACATCAAGGCCGGCAAAATGGTAATCCTCGTGGATGAGGAAAACCGGGAAAATGAAGGAGACCTGGTCCTGGCCGCCGATTTCGTCACCCCGGCGGCGATCAATTTCATGGCGACGCATGGGCGGGGCCTGATCTGCTTGACGCTGACCGAGGAGCGCTGCCGCAAACTTAATTTGCCGCTGATGGTGGTTGCCAACCGCTCGCCGCTAGGCACGAATTTCACGGTTTCCATCGAGGCGGCCAGCGGCGTTACCACCGGTATTTCAGCAGCTGATCGTGCACGTACCGTGCAGGTGGCGGTAAACCAAGATTCGAAACCCGATGATATTGTCCAGCCAGGGCACATTTTCCCGTTGATGGCACAAACCGGCGGAGTTCTTGTGCGTGCCGGGCATACCGAAGCCGGCTGTGACTTGGCAAATTTGGCGGGGTTGAGTTCCGCCTCCGTAATCTGCGAAATTCTGAAGGACGACGGCAGTATGGCGCGTCTGCCGGATCTGATCGAATTTGCCGCACGGCATCAGCTCAAAATTGGCGCGATTGCGGACCTCATTCATTACCGCAGCCGCACCGAAAGTCTTGTAAAACGCGTGGCCGAGCGTCCCATCCAGACGATTCATGGCGAATTCCGCCTCGTAGCCTATCTCGATAAAACGGTTAACGCGACACATCTGGCTTTAGTGAAAGGCACGATCGATCCCGTTACTGAAACTCTGGTGCGAGTGCATGAGCCGCTCTCCGTCATGGATCTGCTCGATATAAGCGACGAGACGCATTCCTGGAACGTAAATGATACGCTTCAGGTAATCGCGGGTGCGAGAAGCGGCGTGATCGTACTGCTGCATTGCAGGGAAAGCGCATCTGAGCTGATGGAACGTGTGATGCCGGCAAAATCCAAGCATCGCGTTGCCGCCAGGACAGACTTGCGCGATTATGGTATCGGTGCTCAGATACTCAAGGATCTCGGCGTGGGCAAGATGCAGTTGCTGGCCGTCCCGCGAAAAATGCCAAGCATGGCGGGCTTTGGGCTCGAAGTAACCGGATATCTGGAGCCGAAGGAAAAAAAGTCGGCCAGCCAGCCGTTAAAATCGAGCTAGCGCAATGCATCGGCACGAGTCAGGAAATATTGTTAAAAGATATCCGGGGCAGTTGGAAAAATTCAGTGGAAATGCTCCTGTTGCCTCATAGGTCAATGAACGGCTTGGCTTGGCGGTTATCGTCAGATTTGTTTAAAGGAGTAAAACATGGCACGTTACGAAAACATTCTTGAACTTGAGCCCAATCTTAACGGCGGAGAGTTACGTATCGGCATCGTTATGAGCCGCTTTAACATCGATGTGAGCGACGGGTTGCTTGGTGCTTGCACTGCGGAGCTGGTGAAGCGAGGCGTGGAGGAATCGGGCATGCTGCTGGTGACGGTCCCCGGCGCGCTGGAAATTCCCATGGCGCTGCAAAAAATGGCTTTGACCGACCAGTTTGATGCGCTGATAGCCTTGGGCGCGGTGATACGCGGCGACACGTATCATTTCGAGGTCGTATCCAATCAATCCACCAGCGGCGTGGCCGCGGTGCAGTTGGATACCGGCATCCCCATCGCCAACGGCATCCTCACCACCGATACCGATGACCAGGCATTGGCGCGTATGAGCCGTAAAGGAGCCGAAGCGGCGCTGGTTGCGATAGAGATGGCTAATCTGATGCGAGATCTCGACGAAGTGACCCAATAAACAATATCCAATGACACACACAAAACCGGCCGCCAAACGGGCAACCACGTCGTCAGAGCAGTCCGCAGAAGATTCGGGAGCAACCACAACCAAGCCGGGCCGGAAAACCCGGCGCCGGCTAGCCCGTGAATTGGCTTTGCAAGGACTTTATCAATGGTGCGTGGCGGGTGGAACCCTTGAGGCCATTGAAACGCAACTGCGCGAGACCAAAGAATTCCCAAGGACCGATGAGAAATATTTTTCAGGTTTGCTGCGAGGCGTGCTGACGAATGCCGCGGCGCTGGAGAAGCTGATTCAGCCTTATCTCGACCGGCCTTTCAAAGAACTCAGTCCAGTGGAGATTGCCATACTGCTCCTCGGTACCCACGAGCTGGAGAGTCATCCGGAAATACCTTATCGGGCAGTGATCAATGAAGCCGTGGAGCTCGCCAAAAGCTACGGCGGCACCGATGGACATAGATATGTGAACGGCGTACTGGATAAATTGGCAGCCAAGCTCCGTACGGCCGAGGCCAATGCAAGAGCCTGATCTCCTTGAAAGTACGTTCAGAATTCGACATCATCCAGCAGTACTTTTCCCGTCCGGCGCTAAGCGCGGTGTTGGGGATAGGCGATGATGCGGCACTGATCAAGCCGGCAGCAGATATGGAGCTGGCGGTTTCCACCGACATGCTGGTATCTGGCCAGCATTTTTTTGCGGATGTCGATCCATGCAAGCTGGGCCACAAATCCTTGGCGGTGAATCTCTCAGACATGGCAGCGATGGGGGCAACGCCGCGCTGGGCAACCCTTTCGCTGGCGCTTCCCGAAAAAATGGCGGGGGATGAGGAATGGCTACAAGCATTCTCCAGTGGATTTTTCGGGCTTGCCAGCACTCATCAGGTAGAGCTTATCGGTGGCGATACCACCAAGGGACCACTTAATATCTGCGTTACCATCATGGGTGAAGTGGCGAAAGGAAAAGCATTGCGTCGTAGCGGCGCCAGACCGGACGACGATATCTGGATATCGGGCCATTTGGGCGATGCCGCACTGGCGCTTGCTCACCAGCAGCAGCGCATCGTGCTTGAAACCGGCGAGCTCGATCGGTGTCTTTCCGCGCTGCACAGTCCTGCGCCCCGGGTCGCCCTGGGGCAGCGACTGATCGGCCTTGCCCACAGCGCCATCGATATTTCTGACGGACTGTTGGCCGACCTGGGGCATATTCTGCAAAATTCGAACGTCGCGGCCACCATTCACCTGGATGAGATAAATTGCTCGGCATCAATAAAAAAACGCCTCCCTCTGCCGCTGGCCATGAAGTGTTTGCTGGCTGGCGGAGATGATTACGAACTCTGCTTCACCGCGCCTCGGACTGCGCGCGCAAAAATCGAAATGCTTTCCCGCGAAGAGGGGATACAACTCACTCGCATCGGCACGATCGTAGAGGGCGCGGGCCTGGTCGTGCTGGATGCGGCAGGCAAGGCAGTCAAGCTCGAGGTAAAAGGGTATGACCACTTCCATGTCGAGCATTCATTCTGACAACGGAGATGATAAGCGGATGGATGGCCAAATTGATGGTCTGCCGGCGCCTGAACCGGAGGTCCAGCCAATCCCGAAATCTGAAGGACCCGAGCTTTTAGCGCAACCCGAACCTGCCCGGCCACGTCCTAATAAGAATTTCGTGCGGAGCCATCCTGCGCATTTCATCGCATTTGGCGGCGGCGTCGGCTTGAGCCCGGTTGCGCCCGGTACGGCGGGAACGCTGGTTGCATTTCCCTTGTTCTGGATGTTTGCGCTCTTCCTCAATCCAGTTGAATTTCTCCTGCTGATTGTTGCCTTATTTATTATTGGAATCTGGGCTTGCAGCGTTACCGGAAAGGCACTCGGTGATCACGATCATGGGGGTATGGTCTGGGACGAGATAACCGCTTTTCTGCTGATACTGCTTTTTACGCCCCATGACTTGCGATGGCAGGCATGCGCATTTCTGCTTTTCCGTTTGTTCGATATAATCAAGCCGCCGCCCATCCGATATTACGACAGAACGTTGCGCGGCGGCTTCGGCGTGATGTTTGATGACCTGCTGGCTGCGTTCCTGACGCTGCTTTGCCTTGCCGCATGGAAAGCGTTTGTCATATAAGCCATCAGATACAGATCATGGTCTGATATACAAATCACAGTAAGGGAGTAAATTCGGAAGGGGTTGATGACATGGATGACATGATACTTCAGGATCTTGCCAGACAAGCAGGGATAGCGCTTGAGCAGGAGGAATTGTTGCTGGCGACAGCCGAATCATGTACCGGAGGATGGCTGGGTCAGGTCATCACTTCGATAGCCGGAAGCTCAGCCTGGTATGAACGCGGCTTTATCACCTATGCTGTCGGCTCAAAACAAGAAATGCTGGGCGTAAGCAATGCGACTCTCGAGCAATATGGCGCGGTATCGGAGCAGACTGCATCCGAAATGGCCGCGGGCGCCATTGCGCGGAGCCACGCCCAAGTCGCGGTGTCCATTACCGGCATTGCCGGCCCCGAGGGCGGAACCCCGGAAAAACCGGTAGGAACGGTATGTTTTGCCTGGATAATGAAAGAAGGAATGGCTCTCACTGAAACTCGATATTTCAGCGGCAACCGCGAAGAGATAAGACGCCAATCAGTGGGGGGAGCGCTGCAAGGCATTATAGACCTGTTACACAGCATCCCTCCCAAAGTTGCGTAAACCGGTTATTGTTCAGTGGGAATTCCTGGCTTCCTTATGCGAGGTGTTGCCGCTCATGAGGCGATCACTATAGGCGATCGCAATCGCAGAGAGCAGGAAAACCAGATGAATCCCGGTCTGGGCCAAAATGGTTTTCTCATCGTATGCCTTGGCATTGATGAAAGTCTTGAGCAAATGAATAGACGAAATACCGATAATGGCTGTGGCAAGTTTGACTTTCAGCACTGATGCATTGACATGCGATAGCCACTCCGGCTGATCGGGATGACCATCGAGATTCATGCGAGAAACGAAAGTTTCATAACCTCCGATGATCACCATGATCAGCAGATTGGAGATCATCACCACGTCAATCAAACCCAGCACCACCAGCATAATGGTGGTTTCACTGGTCTTGGTAGGCCGGACAGCGCCTTCGATAGCCACTGCATCTAAAATGTGCTGTAACGCTGTCTGGTTACCCATCACAGCGCCGATCAGATCAACCAGTTCGACCCAGAAGTGATACACGTACACACATTGCGCGAGAATCAACCCAAGGTACAACGGCAACTGAAGCCAACGTGTAGCAAAAATAAAATATGCCAGCGGTTGAATTCTCCTCGAGTGGGCGCCCGAATGAGAGCCGTCGGAGTCCCCGTTGTTATTCATAAGCTTCCGCGGTTTGCGGTGAACAAGTAATTTAATTATTTTACACTGCTGAGCTTTGCTGTGCACATTGTTAGCATCGCTCCACAGCATTCGCGCTCGACAATACACCCCAGCCAGTACATTGCGAGATACCGTCGTGAATCTGAATTAAAAAAATCATGATATTCATACACCCCGTCGTGCTTGGGGCTTTCCTGTCTGGCGTGATTTCGCCCCTTGCGGTGGCTAATACCCCCACCAAAGCGCGCCATGCCCCCGAGACCCCTGATCAGATTTTTTTGCGGGCGCAAATTCAGCGACGTGGTTTAGCTTGGGAATTGCTTTCGCCAACCTCAAGCAATATGACCAGGCGATCCAGCCTATCGAGAAGCCATACGCAACGAGGACGAATATGGCGATGCCTGGCATAACCTGGGCGTGCCTATGCCAATCTCAAAGAATACGATAACGCGATCCAGGCCTATGAGGATGCACTACGCATGCAGCCGGACAATGCCGGCATCTGGTACGACCTGGGCAACACCTACTACAACACCAAACGGTACGCACATGCAGTACATGCCTATCGGGATGCGCTACGCATACAGCCCGAGAATCCAGACGCCTGGTATAGCCTGGGCCTAGCTTATGCGCACCTGGATGAGCGAGACAGGATGAGGGGGATTTATCAGACCCTGCGCAAGCTGGACCTGGCAAGAGCGGAGCGATATTTCAACACTTATATCCTGCCCTGATCTTGAATAATACCGAAGCGGAATAACCTGTTCCAATTAGCCATCAACCCATCGGCGCATACTCCAGCCTGACCGTGTGATTAAAGGATGGGAGTTAAAAATCAGGCAGCCCAAACACATTGTCATTCCCCTCCCGCTTCCCGGCCGAGGTCACCTATGCGATAATTCACCCTACCCTACAAAGGAAAAACCTCATGGATGAAAACAGAAGCAAGGCGCTGGCGGCGGCTCTCTCCCAGATCGAGAAGCAGTTTGGCAAAGGTTCGATCATGCGCCTGGGCGCCAACGAGGTTGCCAGAGACATCCAGGTAATTTCCACGGGTTCGCTCGGTCTCGATATCGCGCTGGGCGTGGGTGGGTTGCCTCGCGGCCGGGTAATCGAAATCTACGGCCCGGAGTCCTCCGGCAAAACCACCCTCACCCTGCAAGTCATCGCGCAGATGCAAAAAATGGGAGGTACTGCTGCATTCATCGATGCGGAACACGCGCTCGACCCCCAGTATGCGCAAAAAATCGGCGTCAATGTGCAGGAATTATTGATTTCCCAGCCCGACAATGGCGAACAAGCGCTGGAAATTGCCGATATGCTGGTGCGTTCTGGGTCGGTTGATGTGGTGGTGGTGGACTCGGTCGCCGCCTTGACGCCGCGAGCGGAGATAGAGGGGGAAATGGGCGAACCGCAGATGGGCCTGCAAGCGAGATTGATGTCCCAGGCCTTGCGCAAACTTACCGCCAACATCAAGCGCAGCAATACCATGGTAATTTTCATCAACCAGATACGCATGAAGATCGGTGTCATGTTCGGTAGTCCCGAAACCACTACCGGCGGCAATGCATTGAAATTCTACGCATCGGTCCGCCTCGATATACGCCGTACCGGCTCCATCAAGAAAGGCGATGAAGTGATCGGCAGCGAAACGCGGGTGAAGGTGGTAAAGAATAAGGTTGCGCCACCATTCAAGCAGGCGGAATTCGATATTCTCTACGGGGAAGGCATCTCGCGTGAAGGCGAGATCGTCGAGTTGGGCGTACAGCATAAGCTGGTCGAGAAGGCTGGGGCCTGGTATTCCTACAAGGGCGAAAAAATAGGCCAGGGCAAGGATAATGCGCGCGAGTTTCTGAAGGAACACCGCGACATTGCGATGGAAATAGAAGCGAGGGTCCGCGAGGCCGTAGGCGTCGCCAACCCGGCTGTCGAAACCGCGAACGCAGAGTAGTCGCAGCGTATTTTATTGCATCGTCGAGGCCGTCATGACGCGCGCGCCGAGCCTGAAAACCCGCGCGCTGGGTTATTTGGCCCGGCGGGAGCACTCCCGGCTGGAGCTGGAAAGAAAGCTCGCTCGCTATGCCCAGACTTCCGAAGAACTTTCCTCCATGCTGGACGCGCTTGAGCAGCGAGGCTTTCTATCTGCCGCGCGCGTGATCGAGCACGTAATACACATTCGTAAAAATAGATTTGGCAGTCAGCGAATAATGCATGAGCTGCGTGAAAAAGGTATTGCAGAGAATTTAATCGCCGCGGCGTTGCCCAATATCAAGGAAACTGAGCAGGATAATGCACGCGAAGTATGGCGAAAAAAGTTTGGTGTGATGCCCACCGACGCAAAAGAACTCGGCAGGCAGATGCGTTTCCTGGTGGGGCGCGGTTTTTCGACGGAAGTGATACGCCAGGTATTGCGCCATTCTGATAAGGAAGAAGCTTGATAGACCGTTTGGCTCACCGCTTGGTTCGACTCGTGCTGACAGTTGCGACTGCGGGGGTTGTGCTGGGTGGTTGCAATTCCATCAATACCACGCCCATCAGCGAAATAAACGTCTCCCCAGCAAATTTTGACGGCAAGGAGGTCATGCTTCACGGCGTGGCAAAAGAGCCTACGCGGCTTCCGTTATTAAATCTGAAGTCCTATGTATTGAAAGATGACAGCGGAGAAATCGATATTCTGACCGAAGCCGATCTGCCGAAAGTCAATGAAGAAATCAGCGTAAGGGTGAAGGTCGCAAATATTGCAATTATCAATGGCGAACCACTGGGAACGACCGTAACGGAAATAGCGCGGCGCTAGCCGAGGCAGCAGGCAGGGCGTAAAGGTGGATGAACCCACCCCAGCATTCATTATTGTTCAAATGAAATGAAGTCGAGATGAAAAGCAGCGAAATCAGGCAGCAATTTCTTGAATTCTTCGAATCGCACGGCCATACGGTCGTGGCGTCGAGCCCGCTCGTTCCCGGCAACGATCCTACGCTATTGTTCACCAATGCGGGCATGGTGCAGTTCAAGGATGTATTTCTTGGACAGGATAAGCGGCCTTATGTGCGCGCGGCGAGCTCGCAGCGCTGCGTGCGCGCGGGCGGCAAGCACAACGACTTGGAAAATGTAGGCTATACCGCACGGCATCATACATTTTTCGAAATGCTGGGTAATTTCAGCTTCGGCGATTATTTCAAACGCCAGGCCATCAAATTCGCTTGGGAATTTCTTACCGTTGCCCTGAAGATTCCCCCAGAGAGATTATGGATCACGGTTTATGCCGAGGATGACGAAGCCGCCGACATCTGGCTCAACGAGGTGGGTATTGACGCCTCGCGCTTCACGCGCATCGCCACCATGGATAACTTCTGGCAGATGGGCGATATCGGCCCCTGCGGCCCCTGTTCCGAAATTTTCTACGATCACGGTCCGGAGATCGCGGGCGGCCCGCCAGGCACGCCCGAGGCGGACGGCGACCGCTATGTCGAAATATGGAATCTGGTATTCATGCAATACAACCGGGATAGCGCGGGCGTACTGCATCCACTGCCCCGGCCGTCGGTAGACACGGGCATGGGGTTGGAGCGCATTTCCGCAGTCATGCAGCAGGTCCACAGCAATTATGAGATCGATTTGTTTCAGGATCTGATCAGGGTGGCGGCGAAAGTAACAAATACCGCTGATTTATCCAGCAGTTCCCTCAGAGTGATTGCTGATCACATTCGTGCCTGCGCCTTTCTCATCGCCGATGGCGTGATACCCGGCAATGAGGGTCGCGGCTACGTGCTCCGGCGCATCATCCGCCGCGCCATTCGCCACGGCTATAAGCTTGGGCAAAAACAGCCGTTTCTTCACTTGCTGGTGGAAGAGCTGGCACGTGTAATGGGGCAAGCCTATCCGGAATTGGTAGATGCCAGGGTTCGTATCGAGGCGGTACTGAAGCAGGAGGAAGAACGTTTCGCCGAAACGCTGGAAAACGGCATGCAGTTGCTTGAAGCAGCACTTTGCCATGAAAGCCGGTTGCTGGATGGCGAAGCCTTGTTCCGGCTCTATGACACCTTCGGTTTTCCGCTGGATCTCACCGCTGATATTGCGCGTGAACGCGGCGTCAAAATAGACCAGGCCGGGTTTGAGCAGGCCATGGAACGCCAGCGCCAACGCGCCAGGGCAACGAGCAAATTCACCATGCAGGATGGGATAACGTACAGCGGACCCTCAACAGCGTTCCATGGCTACGAAAGCCTGCAGCATGAAGGACACATTCTTGCCCTATATAAAGAAGGCAGCCGGGTCGACTTCGTCGAGGCAGGAGATGAGGCGGTAGTGGTACTCGATAGCACGCCTTTTTATGCCGAATCCGGCGGGCAAGTAGGAGACAGCGGCGAACTGCACGCCGCCAATGGCACCTTTGCCGTATCGGATACGCAAAAAATCCAGGCAGATGTGTTTGGTCATAAAGGGTTATTGCGTAGCGGGCGGCTGGTCGTCGGCGATAAGGTGCTGGCGAAGGTCAATCGCGACGCGCGGGCCCGCACGGAGCGCAACCATTCCGTCACACACTTGATGCACAAGGCGTTGCGCCAGGTATTAGGCGCCCATGTGCAGCAAAAAGGCTCGCTGGTCGATGCCAGCAAGACGCGTTTCGACTTCGTGCACAACCAGCCTGTGACAGATGCGGAAATTCGACAGGTGGAAGTGTTGGTGAATTCTGAAATCCTGGCCAATGCAGCGACCGCGGCGCGCCTGATGACAATAGAGGACGCCAGGAAAACAGGCGCGATGATGTTGTTCGGCGAGAAGTATGGCGACGAAGTGCGCGTGCTGGATATCGGCACTTCACGTGAACTGTGCGGTGGTACGCATGTCAAGCGTACCGGCGATATCGGACTCTTCAAGATCGTGGCCGAATCGGGTGTCGCTGCGGGTATTCGTCGTCTGGAAGCAGTAACGGGCGAGAATGCATTGGCTTACATCCAGGAACGGGAATTGCAATTACAGCAGGTAGCGGACGCGGTGAAGGTGCAACCGCAGGAAGCGGCCGCGCGCATAGCGCAGATTCTCGATAACGTAAAACATCTGGAAAGAGAGCTCGGGCGCCTGAAGTCGAAGCTTGCCACTTCGCAAGGTAACGACTTTGCCGGGCAGGTCCGCGAGGTTAAAGGCGTAAAAGTGCTCGCAATTTGCCTGGACGATGCGGATTCCAAAACCTTGCGCGAAGCGCTGGACAAGTTCAAGAATAAATTTCAGTCCTGTGTCGTGGTGCTGAGCGCGATAGAAGATGGAAGAGTCAAGCTCATCGCAGGCGTTACTTCCGATCTGGCGACGAAGGTGAAGGCAGGCGAACTGGTCAATTTCGTGGCGCAGCAAGTGGGTGGCAAGGGCGGCGGGCGCGCCGACATGGCTCAGGCCGGTGGAACCCAGCCTGATAATCTACCCGCTGCTTTGGAAAGCGTTGCCGGCTGGGTTGAACAACGACTGTAAGAAGTGACAGGCGTTTTTTGGAAAAACCTCTCGCGATGCTGCGCTGCCTCCTCAGCAATTGCACCTGTTTTTTTGAATAATAATCCCCACATATAAAATATGACTAGCAAGCACTCCCGCCTTCTCATCCTCGGTTCCGGTCCTGCCGGCTATAGCGCGGCGGTTTACGCTGCGCGTGCTAACCTCAACCCCGTGCTCATCACCGGCATGGCCCAGGGTGGCCAGCTCATGACCACTACCGACGTCGATAATTGGCCAGCCGATGCAATGGGTGTGCAGGGCCCGGAACTGATGGAACGCTTTCAGAAACATGCTGAACGCTTTAACACCGAAATCCTTTTCGACCATATCCATACGGCCAGGCTGACAGATAGGCCCATCGCCCTGATCGGCGATCAGGGCACCTATACTTGCGATGCCCTCATTATCGCCACTGGCGCCTCCGCCCAATACCTGGGGCTGCCCTCCGAGGAAGCGTTCATGGGCAGGGGCGTATCCGGCTGCGCGACATGCGACGGGTTTTTCTACAAGGGTCAGGACGTGGCCGTCATAGGCGGTGGCAATACGGCGGTGGAAGAGGCGCTATATCTTTCCAATATCGCGCGCAACGTCACTGTGGTCCACCGGCGCGACAAATTCCGTTCTGAAAAAATCCTGATAGACAAATTGATGGACAAGGTGAAAAACAGCAACGTCAAGCTGGAGCTTAACCATGTTTTGGATGAAGTGCTGGGCGATAAATCCGGCGTCACCGGCATGCGTGTTAAAAATGTCCAGGACAGCTCAACCAAGAGACTGGATTTGCAAGGCGTATTCATCGCCATCGGCCACAAACCCAACACGGATATTTTTCAGGGCCAACTGGAAATGAAAAACGGCTATATCATCACACGCAGCGGAAACGAGGGTAACGCAACTGCAACCAGCGTTCCTGGCGTGTTCGCGGCGGGCGACGTGCAGGATCACGTTTATCGTCAAGCAGTGACCAGTGCGGGTACCGGCTGCATGGCGGCGCTGGACGCGGAAAAATACCTGGATGCATTGGCGTAAGCAACCATTGACCAGAAATCGAGCAACCGCAGATTGAAAATTACGTATGAAACGGCGGGGAAAGAAGGCGGCAATCAAGCTCGCGATCGAGTCCGCAAAGGTTCGAGCAGCTGAATCGACCCTTGATGATGCGGACACCGCCCTGTTTCGCGATGCGGTTCGCGGTGTAGCGCCGCTGGCCCCCTTTGATAAAGTACCGCTGACTGTCGAGCATCCCCGGCCTATACCACGTCAGACTCTGGACGACGGACAAACGGCGCCGGTCGATTCGCTATCTGACCATATCTCGCTTGAGATGGAACCGGGCGACGAATGGGCATTTGTTCGCCCCGGCATGCCGCGCCAGACTTTGCGGCGCCTGCGGCGCGGTTATTGGAAGATTGAAGCGCAGCTTGATTTGCACGGGCTCACCCGTGACGAAGCCCGTCCGCAACTGGCAGCGTTTCTGGATGCCAGCCGCCTACGGGGCGCACGTTGCGTGCGAATAATACACGGCAAGGGCCTTAGCTCAAGGAATCATGAGCCGGTTTTAAAATCCAGGGTTGGAAGCTGGCTCGCCCAGCGCAGCGACGTGCTGGCTTTCAGCCAAGCCAGGCCGGAAGATGGCGGTAGCGGCGCTGTGCTGGTGCTGCTTAAGGCCCCGGCGCATGGCACTTATTCACAGGTGGCTTAAAGAGTGGGCTTGTTCTCGTGCGAATACGTTTTTTCGCGCAATTCCTGACAACGCACGCATCGCTGCGCCGTCGGATAAGCCATGAGCCGCTCAAACCCGATTTCACCGCCACACTCGATGCAGTCGCCAAAATTCAGCTCAGCCAGGCGTTTTAGCGTTGCTTCCACCTCGCGTATCTCGTTTACCTGACGGTCTACAAGGTTGGCGTTCAAATCCACCAGCATATCGGCAACTGACGCATCGCCGGGATCAGCCACGCTGCCGGCCAGATCCGCATAATGCTGGTTCCCGGAATGCTCCAGTTCGGCACGAATCTCCTCTCGCAATTCCAGATAACGCTGTTGCAGCGCGGCTTTCAGTTGCGCCAATTGATCGTCGGTCAGTTTTGCCATGATGTCATCCCCTTATAGTGGATTCGGCATTCTCAAACGGTGCACTTAAGAGGCATGCCGTTGCCCCGTCATCCAATTAAAGCGGTACTGCGGAAAGTTTCATGAACCGGCTGAACCTTTCAATTTCTTCAAATCCTCGATTATCTCGGCAGAATTACGCGAAGTGCTGGCTGACAAATAGACCTTGGCAATCCTGCCTTGCGGGTCGATCAAAAAACTATTACGTTTCGCCAAACTTCCGTCGCCCCGAAGTGAATCGTAACGCGCGGCAATCTCGCCCTTGCTATCCGCCAGAAGCGGGAATGGCAGATTATATTTCTTAGCAAAATTGCCATGACTGGCCGTATCATCCACGCTCACGCCGACCACTTGCGCGCCCAAGTCCGTAAGCTCATGGATGTCATCGCGAAACTTGCACGCCTGCTCGGTACAACCGGGCGTGTCATCCTTTACATAGAAATACAACGCCAGCCACTTCCCGCGAAAATCCGCAAGCGTACGCGTTTTGCCGTTCTGGTCTGGCAGACTGAAATCCGGCGCAGGCTGGCCAACTTTAAGCGGTTCAGCCGCTTCAGCACGTACCGCATGACTCGAAAAGAGCAGAACCGTTGCCACCAACGTCGTCAACGTTGCCAGTAATTTCATCACGTCCTCCTATAATAGTAGGATGGGTGAAGCAAAGTGCATCCCATCACTTGAATATTTCACACCTCACCAAATCCCCCGTCACCCACCTCACCACTTCCAGCCCAGTCCCTGAGGTATACACCTGCTTCGACATAATGATGAAACGTGGAATACGGCCAATCGACAACCCACTTAACATGCTGATGCTTGACCGGATTGTAATGAATATAATCCATGTGGCGCTTCCAATCTTCCTCGTCGCGCAACGTATGTTCCCAGTAACGGCGTTGCCAAATGCCACGCTCACCCTTCAGTTTTTTGCTGGGAGAGCGTAGACCGCAACTCGGCACATGGCGTGAAAATCCTCCCTTGATGCGCCGCCACCGCTCGGGATAATCCGCATCGCCCTCCGGCAAAGTCCAGATGCAGTGCAAATGCTCCGGCAAAATAACAATAGCATCAATGGTAAAAGGATATAAGGCTTTAACGCGGTGAAATGACCGGCGTAGAGCGTCAATGTAATCTACCAGAAGTCGTTTCCTGCGGTCTGCCAGCACCACTGTAAAAAAGTAGCTGCCGCCCTTGACGAAATTGCGCCGGTATTCTGTCATGGTTTAATGTGCAGATCGTGCGTGAGCTTTGATGGGTTGCGCTTCGCTCCACCCATCCTACGAATTCTACGAACTCTGTGGTGCAGATATCACGAGAGCTCCAGTTACCTTAGTAGGATGGGTGAAGCGGAGCGTAACCCATCATCGGTCATTCCAATTCAACAATATCCAAAAATATCCATCCAAAAACCAACCGTCCCCCTCCTTTTATCCCTCACTCCCCCTCAATTTCCTGACCGGCCAAGCCCAAACTCGCAACAGCAGCGCCGCACTAGCTGCCAATCCGCCAGCAAAGAAAAAAGCCATCGCCGCACTTTGAAATTGCCAGATCGAACCAAACAGCAATCCTGCTGGAATTGCCGCAATGCCCACCATCAAGTGATACCAGCCGAACGCCGTCCCGCGCTCGCGAGGAGCAGCATAATCGCTGATGATGGCCCGCTCGGCACCTTCGCTCATGCCCGTACATAGACCATAAAAAATGCTTACCGCCCATAATCCGGCACTCTGCTCCACTATCCCAAGCATGAGGAACGAAAGTGAAAAAGTTGTCCAGCCGATCAGCATCAACGTGCCGTGCCCCAGCTTATCCGCCAGTTGCCCACCCCAGGTAGAGGTGGCGGCTTTGCAAAGATACAGGGTTGACCACAGCAGCAATAATTCGACTACGCCCACGCCCAATTGGTGCCCCAGCAGCAGGATAAAGGTTTCCGAGGCGCGGGCGAACGTGAACAGCATCAGTACCAGCAGATAACGCCGCATGGGCAGGGATAATACTGACCAGCGCAAGGGCGGCAGCACAATCGGAGTTTGGGCTGTGGAATTTTTCTCCTTCTTTTCTTCCTTTACCCCTACACCCAGCAACAACACCGCGACAAAACCGGGTACCGCCGACCAGAGGATCACCTCTGTCAAGCTCAAGCCGGACCAGGCAAGGGCCGCCGCTGCCACAAGGCTGCCCGCCACCGCTCCACCATTGTCCATTGCCCGATGGTAGCCAAAAGCATAGCCGTGCATGCCGGGCGGCGTCGCATCCGCCACAAGCGCATCGCGGGGGGCGCTACGCACGCCCTTGCCTACCCGGTCGATGCTGCGCAGCACCAGTATCATCGGCCAGGAACCCGCCAGCCCCAGCAATGGGCGCGCTATGTTCGATAGCGTATAACCCGCCACAGCGAGGTTTTTGCGCCGGCCGCTCATGACGTCGGAATGGCGCCCCGACCACAGCTTGAGCAGGCTGGCCACCGCATCGGCGACCCCCTCGATAAGCCCGAGCGCTACCGGCCCGGCGGCCAGCACCGTCGCCAGCAAGATGGGGATGAGCGGAATGACGATATCCGAGGCGAAATCATTGAAGAAACTGACCAGTCCGAGGACGATTACGGTACGTGGCAGTTTGCGGGTATTGGGTTCAGTTGGGCTAGCGGTTTGGTCAGGTTTATCCATACCGCAATATTAGCGTAAAATGCAGTCACGCCCTGGTAGCTCAGTGGATAGAGCAACCCCCTCCTAAGGGGTAGGTCACACGTTCGATTCGTGTTCAGGGCGCCAATAAAACAATGTGTTAGGTTAACTCAGCCCATCTTTTTCTTTTATGGCGTAACACAGGGGTAACTTCGGCGCGTAAAACAGCGAAAACTTAGCAGCAATCCGAGGTAAGCAGTGTGCAATAGCTGTCACCCCAGAGCTGTATAACTATCCAGGATTTTGCTAAAGATTCTGGCGTATATATATAAAAACAACGCCAGCATCAGGCGACGTCATCTAACAAATGGCGAGACCATAGGCGCCATTGCACATGGCTCTGGCGGCGTAACGGTTAAACGCACATGAATTGGCGGCAAAGTCCGGTGTGAAAATGATAGGCCGTAGCGCAATCGGTAACCTCATGGCGCAGCACACTACCAAAACCGATAATGGCTAAGTTCAGGGAGCATGGAAAACGACCATGACTGATCGGGAAAATTTACCCGCTGCAATCAATCCGAAAGTTGCCGCGCATGCCGAGCAACGCGGCGGCCTTGTGGCGCGTGGGCTGATGGCCGTTCAGAAAAGTAAAGGGTTGGTGCGGACGAAGGACAACGACGCACTATATCGAGAAGCGAGAAGGAGATTTAACGAAGGGACAGGAATTAAAAACTGGAATGAGATAGAAGATACTGACTTATTTGCAGCGTTTAAGAAATTTCAGCAATTGGCTAACAACAAATATGGGAAAGCCTATTACCCGCTATCTGTACTCTACCTTGGTAGCAACGACGATAAAAACGGCCTAAGTAGCGCTCAACATTTTGCAGAACTGGCCATGGATTGGTGTCTTGCCAACCAAGCCCAGCAGGATGGCGATCTATGGTGTGACTTGGGAGATATGTACAGAGACGGTCATGGTGTTGCAAAAGACGGTGCCCAAGCCGAAATTTGGTATCGCAAAGCAGCTGAGTTAGGCGATATGAGGGGGCAATGGCAGCTTGGCCTTTCGTTATTAGTACCCGATTGCGACAACGTTACAAAGCGACAAGAAGCATTTTCCTGGATGAGTAAAGCTGCCGAGCAAGGCGATGCTTTTTTGCAAGACTGTCTGGGTGATTCTTATTGGGTAGATTCGCAATACGAACGAGCTTTATTTTGGTATCACAGGGCTGCGGAACAAGAGTATGACAGCGCTCAATATAATCTTGGTGTGATGTATAAAGATGGTCGGGGAGTTGAGCAAAGCCATCAAAAGGCGGTTCATTGGTATCGCAAGGCTGCTGAGCAGGGTTATCGCTTGGCGCAGTGGAAACTAGGCGAAATGTACGGGGCGGGGAGTGGTGTAGAGCAGAATGAAGAACAGGCAGTTTATTGGTTTTGCAAAGCCGCTGAGCAGGACGAAGATTATCAATATGAGCTTGGCGAATTGTATAGTACAGGCAAAGGTGTGGAGCAGAGTTACGTACAGGCAGAGTTTTGGTATCGCAAAGCTGCTGAGCTTGGCAACGCCAGTGCTCAATTCAGCCTAGGGTTGATGCACCACAAAGGTGCAGGTGTCACCAGAGATTTCGCCAAAGCAATGCAATGGTTTCGAAAAGCTGCCGAACAGGGGCATGCCAGAGCGCAGGTCATCCTCGCCGTGATGTACTCAAAGGGTGAAGGTTTGCCTAAGGATGCTGCCAAAGCGGTGGAGTGGTATCAAAAAGCTGCGGAACAGGGAAATGCCGTAGCGCAATTCAACTTGGGGGGGAGGTATTGGCACGGTGAGGGTGTGCCCGAAGATCACATCGAAGCCATGAAGTGGTGGCAAAAAGCAGCAGCACATGGGAATGTCTATGCGCAATGCATTCTCGGGGTTATGTATAAAAATGGAGAATTTATACCCAGAGATTCCGCGAAAGCGGTGAAGTGGTTTCAAAAATCCGCGGAACAGGGATATGCCGAAGCCCAATATTACCTTGGGTTGATGTACCACAAAGGTGAAGGTACGCTCAAAGAAGCTGTCAAAGCTGCGCAGTGGTGGCAAAAAGCCGCAGCGCAGGGGGATGCCAGAGCACAATACAACCTTGGGTGGGTATATGACAACGGTAGAGGTCTACCCAAAGATGTCGCCAAAGCCGTGCAGTGGTATCAAAAAGCTGCGGAGCAGGGGCATGTCCACGCACAGCGGTGTCTTGAATCGCGTGGCATAGCCTGAAGAAAAGAAGATGCTTCCTGAAGAACAAGAGCTGTTACGACTGGAGTTGGAGCAGGCACAGCTGGAAGAGCAGGTCGTAACGGCAGAGCTTGAACGCGAAACTCAGAAGACAGATATTGCCCGGTTCCAACAGCGCTATTACGAAACCGTTGGACAGCTGTATGTAGAGTTGGATGAATTACTTGCTGGCTTCACGCGCCAACAGGCTACGGCGAATCCAGACGACACAGCCGCTCAAGCACACGCTGAGGCGGCAGAGAGGCAATCCAGAAAATCTGCTGAAGAAGCCGGTTTGATAGAAGCTCAGCCTGCCCCGCAAGCGGAAATTACGCCAGAGTGCAAGAAAGCGTATCGCAAGGCTGCGCAGATGATGCACCTCGATCGTGCCACCACGGCGCGAGAAATTCAACGGCGCACCGCTCTGATGGCAAAACTGAATTTCGCCTATGAAAGTGGCAATCAACAGGCTATAGAAAAGCTGATGCTGGAATTCGGTCAAGACCCCGAAGCCATTGCAGGGGAAGATGTGGCATCAAGAATTGTAAAGACCATTCGACGTATTGCACAACTGCGCCGCCGCATGAGTGAAATTCAGCAAGAACTGGAAACGCAAAAGCAATCAGAAATTTATCAACTCAAAACCTCGGTTGAAGAAGCCGAGTTGATGGGTGGCGATCCACTGGGCGACTTGGCGCAGCAGTTATTGAGAGAGCTATCGGAGCAGAAAATTCGACTAGAAATGAGTGCCATGACAAATTAATATTCTAAACATCACAAGCAACTACCGCAAGCCTCCTTCGATTTGCATCCGTGCCTGATACAGAACCGCTGCGAAGTGCGCATATCTCACCCATCCTTGGCTTGCATCCGTCAAACCGAGTCCGACCGTTTCATTCTGATTGCTTTTCACTGGCTAGGCACCGCAATAATAACCATATCTCTCCTCTGGTGTACTTAAGTCCAATAGCAATAGTGCATGCATTTGGTAACAATTTGGACCTCGCATTAATCGCCAGATTAAAAAGACTGAGGCCGAGTGAAAATTATCGATTTTGTAGTTGAAGTGCTGGAACATGCAAAAATTGAAATGCATGTTAACGATATAGCAAAAGCCATTGTTGTGCGGTTTCCAAATATTCAGGACCCGGCGGACGTGCTTGCCAAGAAGGTTAGTTCAGCACTAGCGGTCAATATTAAAAAAAAGGACTCCATTTTTACCAAACCAAAAAACAAGAGTGGAGGCTATAAGAAAGGTATATACAAACTAAAACTGAAGACCACAGGCCGCGCGATAGCAAAGAAATTTAAAGTACCGGAACAGCCGAAAGTCAACACATTATTCACGGGGAAAGCGGGCGAGCATTCAGTGATGTCAGAGTTACTTTTCTTTGGGTTTAATGCGTCAGCAATGGCCGTTGATGACGGAATAGATATTGTCGCGAGTAAGGACAACGTGTATTTTCACATTCAAGTCAAAACTGCAAATCTGTCGATTCAAGGAAAATATAGATTCACGGTAACCAAAAAGGCTTTCGGCTCTAAAGACGCCGCAACAACGTTTTATATACTTGTTATGAGGTCGTTTATCACGAGTAGAAACGTTTCGGACCATCTTATTCTTCCCAGCAGCGAAGTGCGGAAACTGGTTGATCGTTCCGTAATTAAAGACGGGGATTCTTTAACATTTTCGATCGAAAAAGACCGGTCCGGTCAATTCATTTTAAACGGTCTCGAAAACCTGAACTGGACATTAAATAGGTACGACAATATTAAGTAGATGCAGCCCGCCTCTACAAAGCCAAATGGCAAGATTTTATAGCGAATAAAATAATGGCTTCCGTACCTCAGAAAAAGACAAAGGCCTCCGCTCCATCCGCTGATCTATTTTCTTCTAAGAAAACCACTACCGATGAAGTCGCCCTTACGCATACGCCAGAACTAGTAATCGCGCTGTGTGGGCCTATTGGTTCACCGCTCCACAGCGTATCTAACACCATATCTGATATGCTGCGAGACAGCTTTGGCTATACGGACTGCAAAAACATAAGATTGAGCGAACTTATCAATAAATACGCATACAAGATCGAGCCAAGCAGGATCATTCCTGACAAACCCGAATTTGAAAAAATACAAGCCCAAATTGATGCTGGAAATGAATTAAGAGAAACGTATGGCGGCAGCATATTGGCTGAGCTGGCGATTCATGAGATTAGGTTCGAACGTGAGAACCACAAGATGTCAGCACAACATGAAATTCATGTTCCTCGCCGAGTCTGTCATATCTTAGACTCTATAAAGAACCAAGAAGAGCTTGACCTACTGAAGACCGTTTATCGAGAAATGTTGTATGTTGTAGGAGTCTTTTCCCCGCTAGAACAAAGGGAATATCAGCTTAAACGAAGGGGACTGGATTCAGCACAAGTCTCGAAATTGATTGATCGTGATTCGGGGGAAGAGTCTGAAACAGGTCAGACAGTTCGAGATACTTTTCCTCAATGTGATTTTTTTCTGAGGATGGATGCAGGCACCGACTCCCAGTTAACAAGCCGCGTGTCACGTTTTTTGCATCTCATCCTAGGAACTAAAATTATTACCCCGACCAGTAACGAATCAGCTATGTATGCCGCCGCGTCGGCAGCAGGAAACTCCGCTTGTTTATCAAAACAAGTCGGGGCCGCAGTAATGTCTAAAGAAGGTGAGATTCTAAGTACAGGGTGGAACGATGTGCCAAAGAAAGGTGGAGGACTATACACCTATAATCCAGACGAGCCGTTAGGAGAAAACGATAAACGCTGTTTTAATCGAGACGGTGGGAAGTGTTTTAACGATGAAGAGAAAACGCTATTCGCAAGCGACCTTATGGAAATACTAGATGCCTACATCCCCAAGGGCAAGCATTTTGAAGTGAGCCAGGCCATTAGATCTTCAAAAAAATTAAAAAATCTCATCGAGTTCTCCAGAGCTATCCACGCCGAAATGCACGCGATTCTCAACGCAGGGAGGGTGGCAGGTGATAAGATTGTAGACGGCAAGCTTTTCGTCACAACGTACCCGTGCCATTCTTGTGCGCGCCATATAATTGCGGCGGGAATCAGTGAAATTTATTACATTGAGCCGTATCGAAAAAGTCTAGCAATCAAGCTGCATGGGGATGCTATTTCAGAAAGTGAAACAGAAAAAGGCAAAGTACGGCTCTTGCTTTTCGATGGGGTTGCGCCAGGAAGATACTTGGACTTATTTAAAGTGCGTCCAGATTCGAGAAAGAAGGACGGCATGCTGATCAAGACACCTTTAAAAGAATCAATGCCTCGTCTTGAAAAAAGTATGCAAGCTTTCCCTGAATTAGAAAGTATGGTTATAAGATCGTTAGCTAAACAGAAGCTCATATCATCGGCGGTATTGCAAAATGAACAGGACAACGGCCCCGGAGCAGCTTAATCTCCATTTTGATGAAATAGAGGATCAACCCAACCTAGCTACTGAGTCCGCGCTCAATGCGTCCGATACTCGGGATAGGGGGACCTTAATGTTTAAGTCTAATATCGTACAACTCAAAACATTTATCGCAGAAAGAAATCAGTGTGAAACGGATGTTATATATAGGCAAATATTAGATTCCATTCGGATGATTTAGTATCTATCCCACTAGAACAATAGGATCTAAGGGGTCAGACTCACTGCTGTCCCACAAAACCGCTAAAAAAGGTCCTAGATATCCTTTGTTGATTTACAATGAGTTTCTCAACAACTCTTTGAAAGACAAGGGAATCCAAGCCATGGCGCATTGTAATACGGTTTTCTCGCAACTGCTTAAAACAGTTAGCAGACATGAATTTGAAGCGATCGCTTCTTTGCATCACCAAGGCCAGAGGTTGCGCAAGACCAGCCGCTGGGCGCAGTTTGTCGCGATCTAAGGGGTCAGGCTCGATCGATCTTGAACTGCTCCGGCCATCTACCATTAGTACGCTCGCGGTTTCAGGCTATTACCCCTTTATACAATTAATACCTTAGAATTTAGGACTGTCAAAGCATGTAACAGAAAGGAACTGGCATGCGGATTTTGCTTGCTGGACCCATGCGTGAGCAGTCACGAGCGGAAGAAATTGCGAACAGCATCAGCCACGGTATAGCGCTGATTGCCGCATTCGTCGGCGGTCCTATTCTCATCATGCACGCAGCGAGGCACGGGAACACTGGATTCCTTATCGGCACATGCCTCTTTGCAGCCACGACGATACTCCTTTACCTTTCCTCTACCATCTACCATGCCTTACCAATCGGTAAGGCCAAGCGGGTTTTCCGTGTTTTGGAGCATTGTGCGATATTTTTTCTTATCTCTGGTACGTATACCCCATTTACTCTCGGAATATTGCGTGGGGCATGGGGCTGGACGCTTTTCGGCTTTATCTGGTGTCTTGCAGTAGCAGGGGTGGTGCTGAAATTGTTCGGCAAGAGATCCCATCCTGTTCTCTCTACTTGTCTTTATCTACTGATGGGCTGGCTTGTCCTGATTGCAATTGCACCGTTGTCTGCAAAGATGCCAGCAGCGGGACTCTCCTGGCTAGTGGCGGGGGGCTTGTGTTACACAGTCGGCGTAGTCTTTTTCGCAACCGATTCGCGGCTGCTCTATGGCCACCTGATCTGGCATTTGTTTGTCATAGCCGGTACCACATGCCATTTCATTGCAGTGCTTTGGTATGGGTTCTGATATTGAGATGAGCGCGACGTGTCTGAGCGATGTGTCCAAAATGGCGCGGGCCGGATATCTTTATCGCATTTTATCGTTACAGGAGGAAGGGCGCTAGCTGATCAGATGTAGTGGCAACTCCATCTGGCGCTCACCTCTACTCCTTGCAACTCTTCACATCCTCGGTAACCGTTTTCCCATCCTTGAGCACAACCGTTTGCCTGATGGTCTTGCATTCCCGGCCTTCCGCTGGTCCAACGATTTCAGCTTTACCTCTCACGCCACTATCCGGATTGGTGAAGGTCTGCGTCTGGTTGGTTTCGTACGCCTGCTGCGACGTCTCGGCCATTCGCCGTTGGTCGTCCTTGCCAAGGTAGCCCCCGACCGTGGAGCCAAGGTAATATCCGCCCACGCCCCCTGCGACAGCGCCCAAGATGCGGCCCGCTGTACCTCCGCCGAGATAGCTGCCAAGATAGCTTCCCCCGATAGAGCCGGCGACGCTGCCAAGGATGCTGCCAAAACGTCGTGTTTCAGCAGACTGGCAGGCTGCCAGGAGCATGACCAGGACTATTACGGTTAACCGCCTGAACCATGCTCCCGAGATCGGTGTTCCAACCATGATGTTTCCTCCAGAATTTATTCCAGCCGAATGATTCAGTTATGTCCGAGATTGCATTGATCGCTTCGGGCGGTGTCCGTATCCCTGATTTCTCCTCTACGCTGAGTCCTTAACGAAATATGAGCGTCCTGGATGACAAAGTTGACATTGTTCCGTCCCGTTGGATAAATTTGCTGGAGAATCTCAAGGGGTCAGACTCAGTTGGTCTTGAATTGCTCCGGCCATCCGCCATCACCCGTGGCCGCAGCCTTTATCCATCTTTCAATTTCTCTAGGTGCGCCGCCTTTTCGGTTATAGCGCTTAACTGACAAATGAGCAGCCAGTTGCATTGAGTCTGACCTCATAGATTCCTCTTTCCAGACGCTTGCGAAATATCCTTATAGATAGAAACCTGATCGAAAAATATTGGGTTGCAGTTGTCAATCACATGCTGCTACGCGGGTTTTGAAGATGTACCTAATTCTGGCCCCATATACCTGCTTGAAAAGATCGGGAGCAATAACGCTGTCGCTTTTTTCATAGTAGTTATTTCCACATAGGCGACTGAAGCTGACCTGGCCGTTTGGCGTCAACTCCTGACCGTTTCTGTCGAGAAGAACCAGGTTGAGTACCACGTCTGGTGAAACCGCGCTGCGGACGCGGGACCGCACATCGAAAGACGTGTGCCAGATAAGTGTGTCACCGCGCTCTGATACACTCAGCGTAAGATTGTCGATATAGGTTGTCCCGGCTGGGCTTTGAAGCTCCAGATTATTGAAAGCCCAAGTTTTGCTGTTCGCGCGTTCGTCGGCTGCGGCCCTGCCGTCCATGGTCATTGCCGCACTAGAGTCGGAAGCAGAGGACGTCCTTGAAACAATAATAACCTTATCTGTGGCGCGAGATGTGGCTTGAGAACCCTGCTGGTCGGGTGAGCCTCCCGATCGAAACGATATGCATCCGGATAACGCGACAAGAATTATCAATACCGTAATCGTATACAGATTTTTCATGGTTTTCCTCTCTTTCGATTGTGAAAAACACGTATGTCGCATTCATGTCTCGTTGGGTCCGGACTCGATTGAGTAAACATAAAAGTGAATAGCGGTTACGAATTCCCATTCGACAGGCTTTCTGCGCGCTAGCGTTCAAAAAAGCCGCTTCAGTAGCGACTACGCGGGTGCTGCTGTGCGGATTTCGGCAGCGGCACGGATACGAAGCGCCCAATCGAAGGAACACCACGCCTTGCGCCGGAAATATCGGCTCGGCTTGTACAGCGCGCTATTGTTGAAAGGGAAGTCGCGCGCATAATACGGGGGGCATGCTCCGGCGGCATCTAGCGCATGGAGTGCAGCCCGATCATGTTTTCCTCGGTGTCGAAAACCAGCGCGATGAAGCCATATTTGCCGATCGACATTTTTTCCTTAAAAATACGCCCGCCGTGCTCGGCGGCACGAGCAGCCTCTACCGCGCAATCTTCGCACGCGAAGTAAACCAACGTGCCGCCGCCACCCGATGCGCAGCCTTCCATTTTTGCGAGCGCGCCCGCCGCTCCGTAACCTCCCTCCGACATGGGAAAGCTCCACAATTCCACTTCGAGGCCAGGGGTGGGACTGGGAATCTGCTCGAGCTTTCCTTGCAATACACCTTCGTAGAAAGCCTTGGCGCGCTTCATGTCCTGCACATAGATTTCAAACCAGCCAACGGGGTTGTTTTTCATGGCGTTGCTCCTTTAACGTAAGAGAATTCATGTGTTTGCAACATAACGTATTTCGCGTCCTAATCGTCGTGTTGAGGCTTCGGTTCGGGCATTACTCGTTACTCATTTCCTGATTGTGAAAACTATGGAATCAGACCTGAACGATTTGAAATTGCTCCCGGTGAAAGAAGATCTGTGAAGGTAAAGGGCTGGGCCTGAGGTTGGAAAATCTTGGGGAAAGTGTATAAAAAGGAAACCTTCAAACAATTATAGGATTTGAAAGAAAAATGGCAAATTCTTTCAAGCACCCGAATGGGGTTCGGATCAGAACAGACTACGTTTTCCTCATCTCCATCTACAGAACCAAAGAAGCCTTCATGCTGCCAGGCTTCTGCCGACGTGTCGGTTCGCTTTACACTTGCGATCCCAAGCATTCGGAGGAAATATATAAGTTGTTGAGCAAGAAGGTTTTTCCGAAGCTAGCATAGACTTTGCTTCGGGATTGATTGAGCCACCGTGAGGAGCAAGAATTTAACTACAGCATAAACAATAGACGCATATGATTGCCAATCCATTGTCTAACCGAGAGGCACTGCAATGAGCGAAACTCCAAAAGACACCTCTTCTGCCGCAGAAGGACAGGCTGATCACTTACCTGAGGGGTACTTGCCTGGCATTGAGCAACTTGCGACAACAGTCATTGCGTCGTTTATAGCGAAGCATGGCCCCGCGGTTGGCGGAGCCATGTATAAGGCTTTGAAAGGCGACGATGTTCTTTTTGTTCAGATTGAAAAAAGCTGGAAGGATGCGGATTACTATTACATTGCGCTAAAGTTCAGAAACTTGATCGAGCATGGTGTTTATCTCGAAGACATCTATGTATTGGTACCCAATGACGCTCCGCTAGCTGTTTTCAAGAGCGGGAGAAACTCGATGGACTTCAGCAACGAGGACGCAACCTGGGTTGTTCCCAGCGAATTACTGCCCAGGCTGCTACCTGCCGAAGCGGACTCGGCAAAGCAGCTCCTGCTGCGCATTCCCGACTTTACACGAGAGGGGTACGGCGAAAAGGCCCTTGCTAAACTCAACTCCATCACTTTGGGATATCAGTTTTCGCGGCTCGATAAGCCGGGGCCTGACCTTAAAAAGGATATTGTTATCCGCCTTCGAAAAAGTACGAACTTATCCTGACGGGCTGATCTTCTCCTCGAACAGTCGTCCAGTCGACAATTGGGCTACCGCAAAGCGGTGATAGAGTTTGCTCCCCAAGCGTTTCTCTTGCACTATCCAGATCTATTGCCTATCTTTTACTTTATAGGCCAGCTTGCCGACAATGCATTTATGAGGGCGTTTGAGCGGCTATTGGACATCGACATGACTTTTGGATCGAAACCTTAGCGACTTTATTTTTAAGCGTAGCCGCATCTTAAACGTACCGCTTCACCTGACTATCGATAGGAGAGACGTCATGCCATACGCCACCATAAAGGATCTCCCGGAAAACGTCACAAACGTATTGCCGAAGCACGCGCAGGAAATATATCAGGCAGCTTTCAATAATGCCTGGGATGAATACAAGGACCCGGATGATCGCAGATGCGATGCTTCACGCGAAGAAACCGCGCATAAAGTCGCGTGGTCGGCAGTAAAAAAGGAATATGAGAAAAAAGGTGATGAATGGAAGAAGAAGTCATGAGTTTTACAATGAGGTAAACACCGCAGATTACGGGCTTTCCAAGGTGTTTTCAGGAATTGATACACCCGGGCACATTTTGAGTATGTGCCTGCCCGTTCAAATCCCGCCGATTCTCAATCCTTACAGCTATTCACATCCTCAGTAACCGTTTTCCCGTCTTTTAGCACGACAGTTTGCCTGATCGTCTTGCATTCCTTGTTTTGCTGTGCCGTTACCGGTCCGGATTGAACGACCTCAGCTTTATCCACCAGGCCGCTATCGGGGTTGCTGAAGGTCTGGGTTTGGTTTGTCTCGAACGCTTTTTGCGACGCATCGGCCATTTTTTTCTTATCGTCTTTGCCGAGAACGCCTCCAATCTCCGAACCGACATAATAGCCTGCGACACCGCCGGCAACAGCACCCAGAATGCGCCCCACCGTACCGCCGCCGAGATAGCTCGCTCCGATAGAGCCAGCAATGCTACCGATCAGCCCGCCGGTTCGCCTCGTGTCCGCTGTTTGACATCCCGGTAGGAGCACGATCAACGCTATCGCGATGAGCCATTTGGCTCGTTTACCAGAAAGTGAAATGTTGCCCATGATTTTCCCCTTTCAAAAATTCCGGATCTACAACGGGTTAGCGTCGCGAAATGCTCGGAATCGAAGCCGGCTTGATCCAGGCCCGGTTTATGTGCTTCTGTACCCGGATATCATCAAAAGAAAATAAATACAACTATTTGACAGCATAGCAATCCCTGAGGTAAGTTCGCGCGACCGTTATTTGCATTTTCCTTTTATATTAGAAGAATTTTGATGAAAATGAAGAGAACAATTCTAATAGTCGCGCTCCTGGCTGTCATTCCAGCGCTCTCAGGTTGCTGGTATGTTGTCGCCGGCGGCGCGGGCGCTTATGGCGGATACAAAATGAAACAGAAAGGTTATACGCTACAGAACCCCATCACCAAGGAAAAGAGCAGCCAGCCCTCCAGGTAACTCAGTTAGTATTGCGTGGATGCATCACGTTATTTTTTCGGCGATCCTATCATCGCGGGAAAAGCCGTTTTTGCCATTGCAAGATCCGGCGAGCCATCTAACATTTATAATAATACCAAGCGGTAAGCAGGTAACCGGAAGTGGATGCCCGCTAATCCGGATATGGGCGCTTTACTCTCTGCGTGTTTTTATCCACTCTTCCGCTTGTCGTTGCGCTTCGGCAACTTGTACCGGTGTCATGAGCTTCTCCATGAGCTCCTGGTTTTCTTTCGCATCCTCGTAATCGCCCGCGCTGGCGATGCTGAACCACTTATCAGCCTCAACATAATCCTGCGTGACGCCGGTACCATTGTAATAAAGCACGCCCAGGTTTGTTTGTGCCCCGTGATGACCCTGCTCCGCCGCTTTTTGATACCACGACAAGGCTTGCGCATAATCCTGCGGTACGCCCTGCCCATTGTTATACTTGACACCCAGGCTGTATTGCGCCCTTGCGTAACCCTGCTCCGCCGACTTGCGATACCAGGATAACGCCTCCAGCGCATCCCTTGCGACGCCCCGGCCGCTGTCATATCGTACGGCCAGGTTGTATTGGGCATCCTCATCCCCCTGCTCAGCGGCTTTTCGATACCATGGCACCGCCTGCTGATCATCCCGCAAGACACCTTTTCCGGTGGCGTACATTACGCCGAGATTGAATTGGGCGGGGGCGTACCCCTGCTCAGCCGCCTTTCGATACCACGCAGCCGCCTCATAATCGTCGTGCGTAATTCCCCGGCCTTTGGCATAAGCGACTCCAAGCTTGAACTGCGCCCGTGCATATCCCAGTTCGGCGGCCTTGCGGTACCAGGAGGCAGCTTGTTGATCATCCTTGATAGTGCCCTCGCCCGTCGCATACATGATGCCGAGATTGAATTCGGCATCCGGATTCCCCTGTTCAGCCGCTTTGCGAAACCAGGACACCGCTTTCTGATTGCTCTGCTCCACGCCTCGGCCCTTGGCGTACAGCACGCCTATCGCATATTGCGCATCCGCATATCCAAGTTCCGCAGCTCTAAGATACCAGGATGCCGCTTGCTGATCATTCTGCTCCACGCCCTGGCCTTTGAGGTACATGAAACCCAGGATTCCTTGCGCGGGAGCGTGTCCTTGCTCAGCAGCTTTGAGATACCAGGACAAGGCCTGCTGGTAGTCCTGTGTAACTCCCTGGCCTTTTGCGTACATCACGCCAAGATTGTACTGGGCCACGGCATATCCTTTATCCGCTGCCCTGAAGTACCAGAGCATGGCCTGCTGATAGTCCTGCTCCACCCCTTGACCTTTAAGGTACATGAAACCCAACATGGATTGCGCCGGCGCATCGCCCTGCTCCGCCGCTTTGCGATACCAGCTCGCGGCCTGCGCGTCATTCTGAGGCACACCTCGGCCTTTCGAATACATGACACCCAGATTGAACTGAGCATCCGCATTTCCTTTTTCTGCTGCCCTCCTGAAAGAAGCTACCGCTTTAACGTAGTCCTTGCTGAGGGCGAACCGCATTCCATCCTCAAAGTCTCCGGCGAATGCCGGAAGAGTCAGCAACATCAGTACCAGTCCGGTTATCGCCGGCCCTGCCGCCGCCATTGATATCGATAAACGCGTCATGTATTCCCCGTAATCCCACTAATTCTTGTGTTAGAACCTGACATTCAAAGTTCGTTACCAGTTTTTTACCCATCAATGTTTTTTCGTGCTGTTTCCTGAAGCTTGAAATAACCCGAGAAATGCGATAGCTATATCCAGGAATATCAAGAGCACTATTCTATCGCGGCAAGCACTTAAAAATGGCCCATGCGCGATCACGTCCAGGATTTTTTTGTTTGCGGGGCTTGATAAAAGGAAATCCGGGTTTTTTCAGCCGAAGTAGCGTAACCGGCCGAAGAGGTGAAACGAAAGAAGTTTTTCTCAGTTTAGCGGGGTGAACACGCTTTCAGCTTGTCCCATGCTATGTCGCTCTCGTATTTCTTGCCGTTCAGCGTGGCCACTACCGTTTCGTTATCGGTCCTTTGTATCGTCATGATAAACGAATAACCGGGGCTGGCTTCACCGCGAATATCAGCATTTGATTTATGCGCATAGATCTTGGGAATCAGTGGCTGGAGCACCGCATCAGGGTTGTTGGTTGCATTGCGTGCATATGTTCCCGGTAGCGCGCCGGACGGGTAGGCATAAATTTCCGTCGCTTTGATATCCTGATAGCTTCGTACCTCATATTGCAGGCCGCGGATTAGCCACCGGCTATCAGTTTGCAGTTCGTTTATGACGCAGCGTGCGAGCGAAGCGCGATCTCCGGTAAATTTGGCGGCGTAAGTCTGCGATTTTTCCTTGAGGCCAATGCCCGAGCATGCCGATAACAGGCACGCTGACAAAAGTGGGACTAAAATTGTAATGCGTTTTTTCATGATAACGTTCGAATATCGCCTTCACATTTTAATGAGATCAAGCGCACTTCGCGGATTTTTTGTTTTCATTGGGGTTAGCAGGGCTTGTGGGGCGACGCTTTATCCAAACCCGAGCTATCATGCCATGTAAACGTAGGCCAAAAGTATTCATTTGTAAAGCATCCTTTTTACGGATCAATCCAGAAAACCAATGCGTGTATTTTCCAGGCGGCGTTCTCGCGGCATAGGTCGCGGTGCAGACGACAATTCTGATGACGACTCCGGCGTTCATATGAGTGAGGAGTACGGCGTGCGCTCACTCCATATTGGCAGCAGCATGGTGCAAAGCGCGATGAGATTGGCAGCACCAAACCATTTGGAGCTGACCTATACCCGATGCATGATGGGTTTTACCCTGTTTAACCCACAGCCGGAAAATATGCTGATGATCGGACTGGGAGGGGGTTCGCTGGCGAAATTCGTATATCACTGTTTGCCCCAGACTCGAACGACCGTGATTGAAATCAATCCGCGAATCGTTGCGATGGCGCGAGATCATTTTTTTGTACCGGCGGATGATGATCGCCTGCAAGTCATGATTGCGGAAGGCGGCGAATTTGTTGCCAGCCACCCTCGCAGCGCCGACGTACTGATGGTTGACGGTTTTGACGATGGCCGCCAGGTACCCTCGCTTTGCAGCCAGGATTTTTATGATCGCGCCCATGAGGCGTTGAAAAAAAACGGTGTGCTGGTGGTCAACTTGCTCAGCAGAGACAAGGCAGTCCATGACTACATTCACCGCATCGAGGATAGTTTCGCCGGTCGAGTCGCTACGCTACTGGCCGAGCCGTTCGGTAATCTGATCGTCTTCGCTTTCAAACACAGTCCTGGCAGCCCCGCCTGGGAAAATTTGCAGGAGCGTGCGAAGCAACTCGAACAGGAACTTGCGTTGCCTTTTACCAAGTACATCAATAAATTACAGCAGCGCAGGCCTTTTTAAGTCATGCATCATGTCGATGGAGCTTGATGGTTTCGTTAGCTCCACCGATATCATTGACTTAAATCACTGACAAGTAGGTCGGGCTCCGCCCGACATCGTTTTCGATCGTCGGGCGGAGCCCGACCTACATTGGCGGGTGAAGATATTCAGCCGGAACCCATCAAAACACGATCGGATTATGGATTATGCCCCGATCCGGGCCACAGCACACAGGCTCAACCGATGCGAGCACCTTCCGATTATGGTAAAGTTTCGGGTTGCCACAGGAAAGTGACGAGAGGAGAAGCCAGACCATGAAACTGTACGAATCCGACCATACCAAATTCATGCGCGAGCTGTTCGAAAAAAATCCGGAACTGGCGGAGGATCAGAAAGAGGCACGCGCCATCTGGTGGGATAAAAAGCTGGACCTGGAAGAGCGCAAGCGCTTCAAGGAATCAAGCGTACCGCAGAAGGCCTACGTCTATTTCGGAAAATAGAGCGGATCTCCGAGTAGGTCTGCAAGCTTGCCGTGCCACATGCTCACCAGCATAACAGCCCGGTTGGTCTCAGATTCCTTATGCAAACTTCTTCCGCGTTCCCGTCACAGCGCTTCAAATACGCCCGCCGCGCCCATGCCTGTCCCCACGCACATGGTTACCATGCCGTATTTCCGATGATGCCGGCGCAGGCCGTGCAGCAACGTGGCGACACGGATGGCGCCGGTCGCGCCCAACGGATGACCTAGCGCGATCGCGCCGCCCAGCGGATTGACTTTAGCGCGATTCAGCCCCAGGTCATGGATGACCGCGAGGCTCTGGGCTGCGAAAGCTTCGTTCAATTCGATCCAGTCGAGATCATCCAGTTTCAAGCCAACCTGCTTCAGCACCTTCGGTATCGCCTTGATTGGGCCTATGCCCATGATTTCCGGTGGTACACCCGCGACAGAATAGCCGAGGAAACGGCCAATAGGGGTAAGATTGAAGCGTTTCAACGCAGCTTCGCTTGCTACGATCACGGCGCCCGCACCGTCGGACATCTGCGAACTGTTGCCCGCCGTCACGGAGCCATTTGCCGCGAATACCGGTTTCAATGTGGCAAGCGTCGCCACGTTGGTGCCGGGTCGCGGGCCTTCATCGGTATCTCTTGTGCTGGAAACGTCCCGGACCTCATGCGAGACGAGATCGGGTCGTTTTTCGACCACCGTATAAGGCGCGATTTCCTGTTCGAATTCCCCCGTCTCGATGGCCTTGAGTGCCCTTGCGTGGCTTGTTACCGCAAATTCATCCTGGGCCTCACGGCTGACTTGCCATCGCTGTGCGACTTTTTCTCCCGTTATGCCCATGCCGTAGGCGATGGCCACATTCTCGTCACGCAAAAATATAGCCGGGTCCAGCGACATCTTATTGCCCGTCATCGGGACCATGCTCATGCTCTCCGTACCAGCCGCGATGATTACGTCCGCATTGCCCAGACGAATGCGGTCGGCAGCGAGCGATACCGATTGCAACCCGGAGGCGCAAAAACGATTGACCGTCATTCCGGGCACGCTATCAGGCAGCCCTGCCAGCAGGAGCGCAATGCGTGCAACGTTCATTCCCTGCTCCGCCTCAGGCATGGCGCACCCGGCGATTACGTCATCGATAGCTGCATGATCGAGGCCCTCGCACTGCGCCAGGGCAGCTTTCAACACGTGTGCCAACATGTCATCAGGACGAACGGTTTTGAACATTCCGCGTGGCGCTTTGCCAACCGGCGTACGGACGGCGGCAACGATGTAAGCGTCTTGTATCTGTTTGGTCATGACAGTTCTCCTTCGCTTAATTCCTGAGAGGCTTCCCGGTCTTCAGCGTATGCTCCACGCGCGCTTGCGTCTTTTCGGTTGCCAGTAGCTCTATGAATGCGGCACGCTCCAGCTCCAGGAACCAGTCTTCATCGACCACGCTGCCGGGAGTCAGTTCACCTCCACACATGACGTGGGCGATCCTGGTGCCGATCAGGTAATCATGGTCCGAGATGAAATTGCCTTCGCGCATATTTACCAGCATGCCTTTGATATTGGCAATGCCGGTAGAACCGGCCACCGAAATATTACGGGCTTTCAGCGGCGGGCGATACCCTGCTTCAGCCAGGGCGATCGCTTGCGCCTTGGCAACATAAAGTAATTCATACCGGTTCATCACTACCGGGTCGGCAGCGCGCAGATAGCCCAGTTCTTTTGCCTGCTCGGCACTTTTTGATAGCTGCGCGGTTGCGACGCTCTGAAAATAATTTTTCAGTAAAGGGAAAGGATCGCCATCTTTCGCATCTCGCGATGCTCTCAACGCAAGTTCCTTGCAACCGCCACCCGCGGGCAATAATCCCACGCCAGCCTCTACCAGGCCGATGTAGCTTTCCATAGTCGCTACCGCACGGTCGCAATGCATTACAAATTCGCAGCCGCCTCCCAGCGCGAGGCCATCCACGGCCGCTACAGTGGGAATCATCGAGTATCGGAGGTCCTGCGAAGTCTGCTGGAATTGCGCAACCATTGCTTCGATTTCGGCCAATTTGCCTGCCATCAATGCATCGGCGAGATTGAGGCCGCGCGCTGCCTTGAGTACCGCAGACTGCGCTGTTTTCCTGATTTTTTTTGCCAGGACGCTGAAGGCGGAAGGAGGCTCGTCACTTTTCAGGCGCGCCGTGGCTTTTTGAAGATTGGCACCGGCAGAAAATGGAGGCTCAGTTTGCCAGATCACCAAGGCACGCCAGTTCCGTTCGGCTTCATCAATGGCCTGTTGCACTCCATCCAGCACATCGCTTCCGATGGTGTGCATTTTGCTCTTGAAGCTGAGAATGGCTATGTGGTCATCGGCCGAGCCATTGCCGCCGGACTCGCCCGTATGCCACATCCGTACCGCATCGGTCTCGAATATTGTTGTGCCATATTGCGCACGCTCACTCAGCAGCCTATCCGGAAACAGCTGCCGCCGGTACACAGGCAACGTCGAACGTGGCCGGAAGGTATTGTTGGACGGCGCAAAGGAACCCGGTGTTCTATGCACGCCCTGTATGCTGATATCGATGGCTTGGCTGGCGCTTTCCCCCAGTTCCTGCACCCATTCCGGCAACGATACTGCGCTCATGCTTTTGCCGGCCGCGATATCCTCGTTTATCCACCCGGCAATTTCGCTCCATCCTGCCGCTTGCCAAATCTCGAGCGGTCCCTGGTTCCAGCCGAAACCCCAGCGCATCGAGAAATCCAGGTCGCGCGCATTGTCGGCGATTGCGCCGAGATGAACCGCGCAATAATGAAACAGATCGCGGAATATGGACCATAGGAATTGTGCTTGCGGATGTGGATTCGCGCGCAACGCGCCAAGCTGGCTCGCAAGATTTTTACGTTTGAGCAGTTCCTTTATGTCGTCCTCGGCCGTACCCGCCGAGAGAATATATGCGCCCTTCGCAAGGTCCAGGACATGGATTTCCTTGCCCATCTTCTGATATATGCCGCGCCGGGCTTTCTGCCCGAGCGCACCTTTATCTACCAGGGCTTGCAGCCAATCGGGCACGGCATAGTATCTGTGCCATGGATCTTGCGGCAGCGTATCGCGCATGGTAGCGATCACATGTGCAAGGACATCGAGCCCCACCACATCCGCCGTGCGGAAAGTCGCGCTCTTGGGCCGACCAATGAGAGTGCCGGTCAAGGCATCCACCACGTCGAATCCGAGGCCGAATTCATCTGCGTGATGCATGGTGGCGAGTATCGAAAACACGCCTATCCGGTTAGCGATAAAATTCGGCGTGTCCTTTGCACGAATTACGCCCTTACCCAGGCATGTTACCAGGAACGCTTCCAGATCATCGAGCATCGCGGCATCGCTCTCCTTGCAGGGAATCAACTCTGCGAGGTGCATGTAGCGGGGAGGGTTAAAAAAATGGATGCCGCAAAACCGGTGGCGCAAGTTGTCGGGGAACGACTTTGCCAGCTCATTGATGGAGAGCCCCGATGTGTTGCTGGCAAAAATAGTGTCCTCGCCGAGGTGTGGCGCGACCTTTTTATACAACTCGCTTTTCCAGTCCATGCGCTCGGCGATGGCTTCGATCACGATGTCGCAATCCCCGAGCAATTCCAGGTTCTGGTCGTAGTTCGCCGGTTGAATGGAGGCGGCCTTGGCCGCCATCGACAGTGGCGCAGGATCCTGTTTTTTTAAATTCTCTATTGCTTTGATGACGTTGGCGTTGGGACCCCCCTGCTCAGCGGGCAGCTCAAATAATAGCGTCTCGACGTTGGCATTGACCAGATGCGCCGCGATCTGCGCTCCCATTACGCCGGCGCCGAGGACAGCGGCTTTGCGCACCATGAATTTACGATTATTCAATGTCGCCTCCAGTTCGATCCGTTTTTTTTCATCAGGAAAAACCGCTGCGTGAGCATTGCGGCATTCTTGCCTGCTTACTCCTTAAACCCTTACCCATTACATCAAGGTATCGTATTACCGTCCGCTCGGCGAGAACAATTTCTTGAATATTATTCGCTGAGCTCATTTGCCGGTAATCGGCAAATGAGCTACAAGAATCTCGAGTTTTTGAACAAAACCGTTATTCCTGTGGAACGACGCGCGGTCTGCGATTCTCGTCCACGGCGACATACGTCAGGACTGCATCGGTCACCCTGCAGCATATTTCATCGATTCCGTGACGAAGACCCCGTTGTGCATAGACAGTGACGTCCACCGTGATGGAAGTTCGGCCTACCTTGACGATCTTGGCATAAAAACTCACGATATCCCCGACAAATACCGGCTGCTTGAATACGAAGGAATTCACGGCTACGGTGGCAACACGCCCACGAGCCCTGCGTATTGCCGGAAGGCTCCCTGCAATGTCCACCTGCGCCATGATCCAGCCGCCGAATACATCCCCGGCATAATTGGTGTCCGTTGGCATCGGCACGAGGCGCAGTATCGGATCGAGCCCCTCGGGCAGCGATGTATGAGTTTCTGTGTGGGTATTCATTTTCCATCCCAGGGTTTAAATTGCCAGCTTTGGCCAGTCAGTGGGGCTATGCACGATATTATTTTTCGATCGTCGGGCGAAGCCCCGACCTACTTGGCGCCAGTCTTCGCACTCCGGGTGAGGTGACATACGGGCACGCCACCTATCGATTCCTAATGCCCCGCATATAGCCTGCTCACTTCGGCCTGGTAACGGCTCAACACCTGCGCGCGACGCAGCTTCAACGTAGGCGTCAGCATATCGTTCTCGACAGACCATGGCTCCTGCGCCAGCGCCACGCGATATATTTTGGCATAACCGGGAAACTCTTTTATTTGACGGGTGATTCGCTCCACGAGGATTTCTTCGAGCTTCTGGTCTTGTGACAGCCGGCGCAAATCGCTATCAAGATTATACTGCGCTGAAATGCTTTCCCAATTGCGGGCGTTCAGAACCACCAGCGCGCTTAAATACGGGCGGCCTTCTCCAATCAGCATTACCTGCTCGAATAACGAGTCATGTAGAATCGCCGCTTCGATGGGCGCCGGCGCAATTTTCTGGCCGGTGGACATCACGATGATTTCCTTCAGGCGACCAGTGATGGTCACCCGGCCTTGTTCATCAATGCGCGCGATATCGCCGGAATTGAGCCACCCGTCAGGTGTCATTATTGCGTCGGTGGCTGCCGGATCGTTCCAGTAACCGAGCATGACGTTGGGGCCGCGAATCAGCAAAGCATCGTCTGAGCCAAGTTTCACCTCTACTCCTGGGATGGGACGCCCCACGCTCGACGGAAGGTTGTCCTCAATGGTGTTGCAGCATACGACCGGGCTGGTCTCTGTCATGCCGTAGCCTTGCAGGATAGGCAGGCCCAAACCGATAAATACCCGTGAAACCTTTGTCGGTAACGCCGCGCCGCCGCTCATCGCCTCGCGTAGACGTCCGCCCAGCTTGCTCATTACCTTCTTCGCCACCAGGGCTTCCAGCAGCGGCCATAACATGTGAGAAAAAAGCCGGGGACCCCGCCGCTGCTGATACTCAAAGCGGCTGTAGCCGGTGTCAACCGCCAGATTGAACAGTTTTCTGCTCAAAGCCGAACCCGCCGCCAGCTTGGCATGAATGCCGGCATAGACTCGCTCATAAATTCTCGGGACGGAAACAAGAATAGTGGGCCGGATGATCAGAAGATCTTCTTGCAGTTGGTGAACCGAGCGGGCATATGCCACCGTTGCACCGCGCATCATCGGAGCATAATAACCTGCAGTGCGCTCAAACGTATGCGACAGCGGCAAAAATGAAAGCAGTAGATCGTCCTGCATGATGGGCACCACTTGCAGGCAGCTATGCGCATTCGTGAGTATATTGTAATGGCTCAGCATCACCCCCTTGGACCGGCCGGAGGTGCCGGAGGTGTATATGATGGTGGCGAGTTGATGCTGATCGCGGCTTGCATCCTCCACCTCTTCGGCTTTTCTCTGCGGATCGTCCAACGGCCAGTCTGGCAGCCAGTCATGCAGGGCAAGCACGAGGCCATCGTCTTTTTCTCCGGGACTTCCCTGAACCGTAATGACGCGCAGGAGATGGGCAATCTGACCCCGTACTTCATGAAACGCTTGCCATTGGGCCAGTTCTTCGAGCAATAATACTTTAACCCCCGCGTCGTGCAAGATGTAGGCAGCGTTCGCGGGCCGGTCGGCTGTATAAAGTGGCACGACGACAAGCCCCAGCCTTAGCGCGGCTTGCTCGAATATCACCCATTCCGGGCAGTTTCGTAGCATCACGGCGACACGGTCGCCAGGCAAGAGTTTTTCTCGCGTGAGGGCAGATTGCCAGTGCGTGATGCGCTCATCCATCTGTTTCCAGGTGAGATCGCGCCATTTACCACTGGAGCGGTCATAATCCCGATAGGCTACCGCCTCGGGTGAGCGACGCGCCCGCTCGCGGAACAACCCGTCAAGCGTTCTGGCGGCTTCCACTGGGATAACATCCGTAAGATTACGCGGTTTGGTTTGCATCATTGGCTTTCACCGATGTATTTTCGTTAGGCCGGATAGGGTTAACGGCTTATTATCGCCTCATGCACCGGTTGGGCTGGCGCAGTTTCTGATGTTCCGCCTGATGCGCGGCCAAAATCCGCAGGGAAATCGTCCACCATGACCACGCGGCGGCGCATGGATTTCATTTTTCCCATCAACTCCAGTTCGGTTGCGGTGATAACTCTCTGCTTGAGCGCATCCGCAATTCTCTCATCGCCCTGAGCGGGAATCCGGCCTGTTTTGACGGCGGCGCGCAATTTGGTTTCCACTGCTTCGCACACGACCGCGCACTGAAGCGCCTGTTCCAGCATGCCCAGCGGTTCGTCGGCCGAGGTAGGCATATATATACCCGCGGTCAGGCGGTCTCGCGCTTCTCCTGGTGACAGCATCAGCGTGGCGATTTGATGTCCTAACTCATCCGGGGGCGGAGAGAATGGCTTGCCCAGCGGGAACACCACAAACCGCAGGAGGCGCGCAGTGAGAATACGGCCAGGAAAATTATCCAGCACGCCGTCAAATGCTTCCTGCATGCGATAAAGCGCATCCTGAACAGACCAATGCACCAGCGGTAAATCAGCTGAGGGCCTGCCGTCATCCTTGAAGCGTTTGAGCACCGCCGAGCATAGATAAAGCATGCTGAGAATATCGCCAAGCCGGGCGGACAGTCTTTCCTTGCGCTTCAGCGCGCCGCCCAAGACCAGAAGGGAGATATCGGCAAGAAAAGCGAAAGCGGCGGAGAAACGCGTCAGTTGACTGTAATAACGCTGCATTTCGGTGCCCACGCTGCCCGGCGCACTGGCGAGTGATGCACCGGTGAGTCCATGCAACAACGAACGCAAACCGTTCCCCACTGTAAAGATAACGTGTCCCCACAACGCCTTGTCGAATTTCACTGAAGAACGCACGGTATCGCCATCATTGGCTGCGCGAATTTCTTCCAGCAGGTAAGGGTGGCAGCGTATTGCCCCCTGACCGAAAATAATCATATTACGAGTAAGGATATTGGCTCCCTCCACCGTAATGCTGACGGGGATATGCTGATAGTTGCGCCCCAGGTAATTGCTGGGTCCCAGGCATATGCCTTTGCCGCCATGCACATCCATCGCGTCGTTAATCGCCTGGCGCCCGCGCTCGGTAAGATGATATTTGACGATCGCCGAGATGACCGAGGGCTTTTCGCCCAAATCGACTGCCCCCGCCGTCATCATCCGGGCCGCATCCATCATGTATGTATTGCCGCCGATGCGTGACAGGGCTTCTTCAACGCCTTCAAAGCGTCCAATCGGGGTCTTGAATTGCACCCGAACCCTGCCGTAAGCCCCGCTGGTGCGCGCCGCCAGCTTGGCCGCGCCGGTGCTGGTCGCGGGCAGCGAGATCGAACGCCCTACCGCAAGACAGTTCATCAGCATACGCCAGCCGCTACCCACTCCTTCGCGTCCGCCGATTACCCATTCCATGGGGATGAAGACGTCTTTTCCCGAGTTGGGGCCGTTCTGAAAAGCCGCATCGAGCGGAAAATGGCGCCGGCCGATGTTGACGCCCGGTGTATTGGTGGGGATCAGCGCCAGCGTAATCCCGAGGTCTTTCTGGTCGCCTAATAACCCATCCGGGTCCTGCAGTTTGAATGCAAGCCCGAGGAGTGTCGCCACCGGGCCCAGCGTGATGTAGCGTTTTTCCCAGGTGATCCTCATGCCGAGCACACCTTCGTCGCCGTTGTATTCGCCATGGCAGACAATGCCTAAATCCGGGATCGCGCCCGCATCCGACCCCGCATCAGGCCCGGTAAGTGCAAAGCATGGCACTTCCAGCCCTTTTGCCAGGCGCGGCAGATAATGGTTCTTTTGCGCCTCTGTGCCATACTGCAACAGCAACTCGGATGGCCCCAGCGAATTCGGCACCATGACCGACACCGCCGCCGTGCCGCTCCGCGAGCTGATCTTCATGACCACTTCGGAATGCGCCAACGCTGAAAAGCCAAGGCCGCCATATTCCTTGGGAATGATCATGCCGAAAAAGCGGTTGTCCTTGATAAATTGCCAGACGTGCGGTGGCAGATCATACAGCTCGCGCGTAATATGCCACTCGTCCAGCATGGCGCACAACTGCTCGACCGGACCGGCAAGAAAGGCTTTTTCCTCTGCGTTGAGCTTCGGTTTGGGATAAGCCAACAACTTGTTCCAGTTTGGCTTGCCGCTGAACAGCTCGCCATCCCACCACACGGTTCCGGCATCCAGCGCTTCCTGTTCGGTTTGGGAAACCTTCGGCAGGATTTTTCGAAAAACCTTAAGCAGCCGGTTCGAAATAAGTGCGCGGCGAACGGGCGGGACGAAAAAAATAACGCCAATAAGCAGAACCAGCGTCGTAAGCAGGGAAGCGGTCAAGATAATTTTCCTGCGTAGGTCTGCAACGACTGTACCCGAGTATTTTTATGGATGCGGATGAGATCAATCAGCTGCGGCCGCAGTCTCGCTTCCACTGTTTCGCAAGCTCATCTTATTATCCACCTTCTTGATGCCGTCCACCATCCAGGTGAGCATATTGACACGATCCATCTGCGTTTGATTATCTGCGATACCGCTCAGCATGACTTCGCCGTTATGTGCCTCTACCCTGACATCCAGATGCCTGACATCGGGATCGGCCAATAGCGCCGCCTTTATTGTACTGTTGAGAGTGCTGTCGTCCACCCCCTCCGCGGTTGGAGGAGCCACCCAGGACTCATGCACCCTCTCCTCCGATTTTCCGCATCCCGCGGTGGACAAGGTGCCGATGAGGATTAATGTCCAGATAACCAGTTTATGCCTATCGTTCATTTTGTTTTCCTTATCAGAATGGATCCAAAAAAAATTAAAATTAGATGTAACAACCCCGTGATTATGAAACCGCCGCAGCTTTTAAGCCAGTGTCTGCGAGGTACCCGCGCACCTGCTCCGGCAAATTTTCCGCCAGGCAATCGAATTCCCGCATCTCTTTCATGGAACGCAGCCAGGTGAGTTGTCGTTTTGCCAATTGCCGCGTAGCAGCCAGCGCCATTTCGCGCATTGTTGCGGCGTTGATTTCCTTTTCCAGATACATCCATACTTGCCGATACCCAACGCAACGCATCGAAGGGCTTGCATCGTTCAGGCAGAATTTATCACGGATTGCCCGAACTTCATCGATTAATCCCAGCGTGAGCATTGCCTCGAAACGTTGCGCAATGCGCTGATGCAGTGCTCCCCGGTCGCCGGGAATCAAAGCAATCTTGATCGCGCGATAGGGAAGGCCGGCATTTCTGGGCTTCTTCAAAATCTCCGACATGGGTTTGCCGGCCAAATAACACACTTCCAGCGCGCGCTGTATGCGCTGGCTATCTGTAGGCTTGATACGCGCCGCGCTTGCCGGATCAAGCTGTAACAGCTCATTGTGCATTTCGTGCCAACCGTTCTGTTCCGCTTTGGCTTCGATCTGCCGGCGCAGGCTGCTGTTTGCGGGAGGGAGAGCGGAAAGACCTTCCAGCAGCATTCTGAAATAAAGCATCGTGCCGCCCGCCAGCAACGGAATATTGCCCCGCTCCGTAATTTCGTGCATTGCGACAAGCGCGTCATTGACGAATTGAGCCACGGAATAACACTCATGCGGCTCGATCAGGTCGATGAGGTGGTGTGGTATGAACGCCATGGATTCAGCGTCCGGTTTAGCGGTGCCGATATTCATGTGCCGGAAGACCTGGGCTGAGTCCACGCTGACGATCTCCACGGGGAAATGCCGGGCGATTTCCAGCGCTATGCCGCTTTTGCCGCTTGCGGTAGGCCCCATCAGAAAAATCACAGGGGGAAAGGTGACGGCTTCCGGCCTTTCAAGTTTTACGCTTTGTTCTGTCAACGGGTAAACGGGGCGAGGACGGCTCATATTCTTGATCGCACGGCGATCACGGCCATTTTGTGTTTTTTTTGTAAATTCTGGGTTTAAGGATTTAAGAAGGAGGTTGGTGATGCCATGAAAAAATCATTAAACGCCATATTCGATTGAATGGCAAGGGTGGATTTTTTCGGTTAGAATTCCACTTTTCCCACACGTCACGCCTTTCGCGCCCGCCGGTTTGTCGACACCCGATACTATTCCATGATTCTTGTCCTGAGACCGGATACTCGGCCTGATACTCCCGAATTCAAACAGTTGCTGGCGCATCTTGCCAATCTGCCCGGTATTTCCACGCGTGTACATACTGAAGTGGGTATCGAGCAGGCGCTTACCGAAGTTTATCTGATCGGAAACACCAAGGCCCTGCTAATCGAGGAAATGCAAAATCTGCCTTGTGTCGAGCAGGTAGTCCGGATCTCGGAGGAGTATCGCGTTCTCGGGCGGCACAAGGACGACCACAGGCCTACCCACTTTGACTATAACGGCGTGCGCTTCGGGCAGGATACGCTGAACGTTTTCGCCGGACTATGCGCCGTGGATACGCTGGAGCATGTCGAGCTGATGATGCAAGCGCTAAGGGATAATGGCCAGGTATGCACACGTATGGGCGCCTATAAGCCGCGTACCAGCCCATACTCGTTCCAGGGCCATGGCAAGGCCTGCTTGCCTTATGTTTTCGAGCTGGCGGGGAAATATGGCATCAAAGTGATAGCCATGGAGATTACTCATGAATCCCACGTGGAAGAGATTTGCGAGGCCCTGTACCGGACGGGCAACTCCACCGGCGTCATGTTGCAGATAGGGACGCGCAACACACAGAATTTCGAATTGCTGAAAATCGTCGGACGTCAGCAGGATTTTCCGGTATTGCTCAAGCGCGGCTTCGGCATTACGCTCGATGAATCATTGAACGCTGCGGAATACCTGGCGTCCGAGGGTAATCGCAAAGTCGTCTTTGGCTTACGGGGCATGAAAACCAACATGGCGGATCCTCATCGTAACTTCGTGGATTTTGCGCATGTACCGGTAGTGAAGCGTCTCACACGCATGCCGGTCTGCATTGACCCCTCGCATTCCGTCGGCCTGCGCGCTGCTTCGCCCGATGGCATACTCGATATCATGCACGTGACCGCCCAGGGAGTGATCGCGGGCGCTAATATGGTGTTGGTGGATTTTCATCCCGTGCCGGGGAAAGCGCTGGTGGATGGGCCCCAGGCAATGCTGATCAGGGAGTTGCCCTTTTTTCTGGAAGATGTCCGAATCGCGCGTGAGGCGTACGAACAGCGTGTGGCCCTGGCTGGACGTTATCAGGAGGATGAATAACTTCCCCTCGTCTTCTTTCCAGGGAATTGTCTAAAAATTCCGGTCTGTGAGCTCCGCTTCGGAAGCCTGCTCACTTCTAGTTCCCATGTCCCGCAAATTCCGTAAACAAATACGGCATAATGTTTTAATACTGCTGCTTGTGTTTCCGGTGTGGGTGTCGCCTTCTATCGGTATCGGTATCGCTGGCGTTGTTCAAGCTGCAGAGAAAACCTCGTCGCTTTCTGCGTCCTCCCCTTTCCCAATCAGCCTGGTCGATGATCGAGGACACGATATCCGCCTGGATCGATTCGCCAGCCGTATCGTCTCGCTTTCCCCGAATATCACTGAACTGGTGTTCTCAGCCGGCGTTGGCGATAAACTCGTAGGCGCCAGCCGCTACAGCGATTTTCCCGACGCGGCCAAGTCTGTTCCTGACGTAGGCGATTCTTCCAGTCTTGATCTGGAGAGAATCATTACGCTCAAGCCAGATCTCGTGATTGCATGGCGTAGCGGTAATGGGCGGTCGGATATCGAGAAACTGGAGAAATTAGGCTTGACCGTTTTTGCCGCCGAGGCAACCAGACTGGAAGACATTCCGCGGCTGTTGCGGACAATCGGCAAGTTGACGGGAACGGCAGCGCAAGCGGAACCTGCGGCAAGCGCTTATGAAGAGGAATTGCAGCAAATCAAGCGTAATTATGGCGACCGGCGTAAAATTAGCGTATTTCAGTTAATCTGGCATCAGCCGCTGATGACGGTAAACGGTAAACACGTCATCAGCGATATCATCAACATTTGTGGCGGCGTCAATATTTTCGAGTCCGCGTCTTCGTTAACGCCTGTGATATCTGCGGAAAACCTGCTGGAAGCCGATCCCCATGCCATCATCAGCAGTGTACCGCTGGGGCCGGCTGAAACGGGGGTAGAGGCGCTGTTTCGTCGATTCCCGCATATTCAGGCTGTCCGAAGCGATCATTTGTTTTTCGTGCACCCGGATCTCTTGCATCGCCAGACAGTTCGTATATTGCAGGCTGCGAAAACCGTGTGTGCGCAGCTGGAGAGCGTCCGGTCAAGCCGGGAAAAAAAGATGATGCGGCAAAATGATGAACGGTCAATGATACGCGCAGGTTTTCAAACGCTTAATACAAATGGAGCCGGATTTCATTGACAGAAAGTTATCTTGAGGAATTATATGAATGCTCTGGCAGCCTGTCGGGCTTGAAGAATCGAAGCGAAAAAGTGATTGGGCGATGGCAGATTTTGAGGGTTTTGAAGGCCAATGGTTATTCTATTGGCCGAAAAAGCGGCGAAATATGAACCGGCCAGACGCTTTTGCAGCCGATTTCCTTCAAGTCCGACAGGCTGTTAAAATAAGGGTCCGGCTTTTTGCATGGGTTACCGATTTCCCTATCCGCGCATGCGTCCGCGTATGTGCCATAAATGAACGCTGAACAACAAACGATATCGCCGACAACGGCCAGTTGATGGAATCGTTTTTATGGAGAATGAATAATGATCAAGGTATTACTTGCTAACCCCCGCGGGTTCTGCGCTGGCGTCGATCGCGCAATCGAAATTGTCGAACGTGCGTTGACAATGCATGGTGCGCCGATTTATGTGCGCCACGAGGTGGTGCACAACCGTTTCGTGGTGGAGAACCTGGAAAAAAAGGGAGCTGTATTTGTCGAGAATCTCGACGAAGTACCCGTTGGCAGTATTCTGATTTTCAGTGCGCATGGGGTCTCTCACGAAGTGCGACGAGAAGCCGAGGCGCAACAGTTCAAAGTGTTCGATGCCACCTGTCCGCTGGTGACCAAAGTTCATATTGAAGTGGCAAAGATGCGGGAGCAAGGGAGAGAAATTATCATGATCGGCCACGCGGGTCATCCGGAGGTTGAGGGCACGATGGGCCAGGCCGAAGGAGACGGTCCTTGCATGTACCTGGTGGAGACAGAAGAGGATGTCGAGAATTTACTGGTCAAAGACCCGACTCATCTGGCCTACGTTACCCAGACGACCTTGTCGGTGGATGACGCAACGCGAGTGATCAAGGCCTTGAAAAAACGCTTTCCAAAAATTACCGGGCCAAAAAAAGACGACATCTGCTATGCGACGCAAAATCGCCAGGATGCAGTGAAAATGATGGTCAAGCAGTGTGATCTCGTCATCGTTGTCGGCTCACCCAACAGCTCTAACTCTAACCGCTTGTGTGAAGTCGCGAGAAATGCCGGCGTTGACGCTTATATGATAGATCGTGCCGAGCAATTGCAGGAGAAGTGGCTGGAAGGAAAAGACCAGATCGGTATCACCGCTGGCGCCTCGGCGCCGGAAGTGTTGGTGCAGGAGGTAATTTCACGGCTAAGACAGATAGGAGCAGGACAAGCAGGAAGAGACGTGGTCGTAGAGGAATTGAGCGGCGTGGTTGAGTCGGTAGTGTTTCCGTTGCCTAAAAATTAATCGCAGCCAGGAACTGGAACTTTTTTTCACCGGCAAACATCTTGATCGGGCGAGCGTAGCGGTGCGATGCCGGCGTTATCCGGCGAACCGTCCCGCTTCATTGTTGTCATATTATTGCATCTGCGTTTTCGCTTTCTTGTCGCTTTCGCAGGACTGAAAGATAAAGGGCTCGGGCGGTTTATTTGGATCGGCTCTTATCGGGAATAATTTTATTCTCAGTGCGAGATGTTTATCCCCCGTCAGAATATGGCAAGCTGTCGCTGAGGTGACTGCTCGTTTGCCACGTTCCTGTGCCTCTAGCATCCATTTGATTCCAGAATATTTATTGGCAGAATTATCTGGGGCGAGAAGTCTTCATCCAGATCTTCTTCTTCGTGCGCGCCATCTATCCCAACAGGATGGCTTGGACAAATGTTATATGCCGCGACGGCCAGGAGAAGGGAGGCAGGGAGAACGCATTGCAAGATTCCGGCTTATATGAATCTTGATGGCGGTACGCAACTTGTTACACATCAAAAAAAACTAATTATTTATCCAGGTCGGCCGGGCAATCGGCCGTTGTAATATTGATGCAACACATACAGGAAAGGGCCAGGAAGATACGTATGGCTATCTTCGATGTGGACGGAGTCCTTACCGATGGTACTCTCTTCCTCACAGATGGCGGCGAGGAGATCAAGGCATTCAATAGCCATGATGGCCATGGTCTGAAAATGCTCAAGGCGAGCGGCGTCAAAATCGCGCTGATCACTGGCAGAAAATCGCGCTGCGTCGAACTGAAGGCAAAAGATTGGGGCGTGACCGTCGTTTATCAGGGGGCAAAAACTAAATTGCCTGTATTCGAGACCCTGCTGGAGGAACAGGAGCTGGATGCTTCGGCTTGTGCGTATATGGGGGATGACCTGATAGATTTACCGGTGATGTTACGTTGCGGTCTTGCTTTCTCTGTCCCTGCAGCGCCTTCTCTGGTGAAGAAGCATGCGCATTACGTTACGCGTCTTGAGGGCGGGCGCGGTGCAGTCCGCGAGGTATGCGAAAGGGTCATGCAGGCGCAGGACACGTTGAACGCTCAATTGGCGATGTACCTTAAATGATCGCCCGCCTGTATTCCGGGCTTCCTCTCATTCTACTCGCTCTGCTCGCGGCGCTGTTATTCTGGCTGAGCCAGTCGGTACGAACGCCTTCTCCAGCACAAGATAACGAAATTGGCCGTACCCCCGATTACATGGTGGAAAACTTCTCGGCCATTCGCACGGATCAGGATGGTTTTGCGCGCCAGATGCTTGTAGCGAAGGAAATGATCCATTACCCGGACGACGATACTACTGATCTGGAACAACCCCTTTTTATCAACACCGAACCCGGTAAGCCGGCACTGCAGATAAAAGCGGATAAAGCGAAGATGTCCAGCAACAACGAAGACATTTATCTCACGGGTAACGTTATGGTATTGAGGAACGCTGCCAAAGGCCGGAGCGAGACAACCATGACGACCAGTTTGTTGCACTTGATTCCCGATGATGACATCGCCAAAACCGATAAGCCCGTGGTTATTACCGAAAAAAAATCTGTTATCAACGCAGTCGGCATGGAAATGAACAGCCGCACCAATATCATCCAGTTGTTCTCACGCGTAAGAGTTATTCATGACAATGCACGCTAGGGAAGCCCTCGGCAAGCGCCATGCGAATTCGACGGCAGCCGCTGCGAACATCGGACGGGGCGGGATATTTTTTACTATATTTTTTGCTTCCCTGCTGTTTACAGGACCGGTACTGGCGGAGCGGGCGGATAGCGATAAGCCGGTTCATCTGGAGTCTGACCGGGCCACTGTCCAGGATGCCAACAAGCTTGCTACTTTCATTGGTAATGTAGTCCTCACGCAGGGCACGCTGATTATTCGCGCTGACAAGATGACGGTAAAAGAAGACGCCAACGGTTTTCAGCACGCCACGGCTTTCGGTAATCTTGCCAGTTTCCGTCAAAAGCGCGATGGCAAGGACGAGTACGTCGAGGGTTGGAGCGAGCGCATGGAATATGACGCCAAGGCGGATAAGGTGCAGCTCTTCAAGAAGGCGAGACTGAGACGTGGTCAGGACGAAGTACATGGCGATTATATTTCTTACGATGCACTGAATGAGTTTTTTCAGGTGACCGGGAACAACGATACGAGCGCTCAGAGCCATTCCGAGGGGAGAGTGAGGTTGGTTATCCAGCCGAAGAAGAAGGAGCCGAAACCAGCCGCTGAAAAAGATGAATGAAATCGACCAACGCCCCGATTCCAAAAAAATGAGCGAATTAAAAGCCGTTAATTTAAAAAAGCGATATAAATCCCGGACGGTGGTGCAAGATGTTTCACTTTCTGTCAGCAGCGGTGAAGTGGTCGGCCTGCTGGGCCCCAATGGCGCAGGCAAGACCACCTGTTTTTACATGATGGTAGGGTTGGTGCCGCTGGATGGGGGCAACATATCCTTGGACGATGGCGATTTAAGCCAGATGCCTATGCACCTGCGTGCGCGCCTTGGCTTAAGCTATTTGCCACAGGAGGCTTCAATTTTCAGGCGGCTGTCCGTAGCCGATAATATTCGGGCAGTACTGGAACTGAAAAATTATACGCGCGATGAAATGCAGCAGCATCTCGACGATTTGCTGCATGATCTGCACATCAGTCACATACGGACCAATCCGGCAATCAGCTTATCCGGGGGCGAGCGCCGCCGTGTCGAAATCGCGCGCGCGCTTGCAACGCAGCCGCGCTTTATCCTGTTGGATGAGCCGTTTGCGGGTGTGGATCCTATTGCTGTGCTGGATATCCAGAAAATTATCGGGTTCCTCAAGGAGCGTGGCATCGGTGTGCTCATTACAGACCATAATGTCAGGGAAACGTTAGGAATTTGTGATCACGCCTATATCATCAGTGAAGGAAAGGTCCTGGCTAGCGGAAATCCTGAGGAAATCATCTATAATGAAAATGTGAGAAAAGTATATCTGGGGGAACATTTCAAGCTGTGAAAAAGATTCGGTCCGCACGAATCTTGCCTTACCGTGGGTATTCCAAATTATGAAGCCTACTCTCCAGTTTAAGCTGTCACAGCACTTGACGCTTACTCCGCAATTGCAACAATCCATACGGCTGCTACAGCTTTCCACGGTCGAGTTGAACCAGGAAATAGAACGTATGGTTCAAGAAAATCCCCTCCTGGAGCTTGACGATCATATTGGCAGCGATATCATCGATTATCGGAATATGCCCATCGATATTCGGGCGGAGCCCTTATCGGATCTGATTGAGATTCCGGATGAAGCCGGTGCGACATTGCTTCCTATCGAGGACAGCTCCGATACGAGAAAGATGACTGATGAATCAGACTGGTTCTCGGACGATAGAGCCGTTCGCAACACGCGGGATGACGACGACGAGCGGGATTTTCAGCAACAGGCGGCAGAACCGCCCAGCTTGCGTGAGCATCTTAACCTGCAGCTAAGCCTTAGCCAGATCCCGGAGCGCGGCAGGAGAATCGTTGGTTTACTGATCGATAGCCTGGATGACGACGGCTATCTTGCACAGGATCTTGAAGAGCTCGTTGAACTGTTGCCGCCCGAGCTCGCGATAGACATCGACGATCTTCACAATGCTCTGGAACAGTTGCAACGCATGGATCCTCCCGGCATTGGGGCGCGTAGCCTCAGGGAATGCCTGCTCATGCAATTGCATGCGTTGCCGGAATGTACTCCTTACCTGGATCAGGCGTTGCAACTGGTGAACGACGATCTTGAAAGTCTGGCATCCCGGGATTTCGCCGCCATTAAAAAGCTGCTGCACTGTGATGATGAATGTCTGCGATCGATTCAGCAACTGATTACCCGGTTGAACCCGAGGCCCGGCATGGCATTCAGTTCCGCAGTCGCCCGTTACATCATACCCGACGTCATTGTGACAAAGATCAGCGGTTCTTGGGCGGCCAGCCTTAATCCTGAGGCAATGCCCCGCCTGAAAATCAACCGGCTCTATGCTGATATCCTGAAACGTTCTCATGATGATTCCGCACGAGGCCTATCGGGCCATCTGAATGAGGCGAAATGGCTCATCAAGAACGTACATCAGCGTTTCAGCACGATACTCAAGGTATCCTCGGCAGTTGTCGAACGCCAGCAACAGTTTTTTGAGCATGGCGCGGTCGCCATGCGCCCCATGGTATTGCGGGAAATTGCGGATACGCTTGACTTGCATGAATCTACGATTTCGCGGGTAACGACACAAAAATTCATGCGGACGCCACGGGGCATATTCGAATTAAAGTATTTCTTTGGCAGTCATGTAGCGACCGACACCGGCGGCGCCTGTTCCGCCACCGCAATTCGTGCTCTGATCAAGCAAATGATAAACGCCGAAAATGCGCAGAAGCCGCTGAGCGATAGCCAGATTTCAGAAATTCTGGGGCAGCAGGGAATTATGGTTGCCCGCCGTACCGTGGCAAAATATCGGGAATCCATACAAATTCCCCCCGTTAATCTTCGCAAATCATTTTAATCCAAGCCAAGGAGAAAGGATGAATCTCAACCTTACCGGTCATCACATAGAAATTACCCCTGCGATGCGCGATTACGTTACTTCAAGGCTGATCCGGGTTATGCGTCATGTCGACTACGTTATCGATATCAACGTGATTCTATCGGTGGAAAAGCTCAGGCAAAAGGCTGAAGCAAATGTCCATGTGCCAGGCAAGGACATTTTTGTCGAGGCCGACGGTTCCGATATGTACGTTTCCATCGATAACCTGGTGGATAAGCTTGATCGCCAGATACTCAAGCACAAGGAAAAAAATGAAAGCCATCGTAATATCGGTGTGTTAAAGAATCGGGATGTCGAACAGCCTGAATAATCGACTCCATCAGGACTTTAGCACTGCAAGATAAGCGGAAGCGTTGTTCCCCGGTCCTATCACCTGGAAGATGGTTCAAGCCAGAATGCCTCGATTTAACGTTACACAGCTATTTGAAGATAAGCAGTCAAAGCTGAGCCTGACCTGGGAGGCCGGTAAAGACGGTGGCGACCGGTATCTGGACGCGGAAGCCGTTGCCCGCTCGACACAGGGAATGATCGGTCACCTCAATTTCATCCATCCTAACTGGATACAGGTGCTGAGCCAGACCGAAACCGAGTATCTCAACACCCTTGGTGCCGAGTCCCTGGCACAGAGTATGCAGCAGATCGCACAAAGCGACCTCTTGTGCATTATCGTTGCGGGCGGCTGCTCAGTGCCAGACTCGATAAGAGCCTTGGCAGATGCCACCCGCACTCCCCTTTTCTGTTCACCCTACTCCAGCCTGGAAGTGATCTGGACGTTACGCCCCTACCTGGGGCGCGTCCTTGCGCCCTCCTGTAGCCGCCATGGCGTACTGCTGGACGTTCTGGGAATGGGCGTAATGATCACCGGTGAAAGCAGCGTGGGCAAAAGTGAATTGGCGCTGGAACTCGTGAGCCGGGGCCATGGGCTCGTTGCCGATGATGTCGTGGAACTTTATAGAATTGCGCCAGAAACGCTGGAAGGATGCTGTCCTCCGATATTGCGTGATTTTCTTGAAGTGCGCGGACTGGGGATGCTGAACATTCGAACTATTTTTGGCGAGACCGCGGTACGCCGGAAAAAAAACATGAAGCTCATCGTGCATTTGCAAAAACCGAGCAGCACTGATTTCAACGCGATGGAACGACTGCCGATCAACGATGTTACTGAAAGCGTCCTGGACGTCAATATCCGCAAGGTTATCATCCCGGTTGCCGCTGGACGAAATCTGGCCGTGCTGGTAGAAGCGGCAGTACGCAATTATGTTCTGCAACTTCGTGGTATTGATAGCGCCCAGGAATTCTTTGCGCGACATCAACAGGAAATGGAAAATGGTCAAAAGCATGAAAATGAACTTTGAATTGCAGGGCGGGAACCATTAATTCTCCCTTTGTATTCGAGAAATGCAGCTGATCGTCATTAGCGGCCTTTCCGGTTCCGGCAAGAGTATCGCCCTTACCGTTCTCGAGGATAGCGGCTACTATTGCGTGGACAATCTTCCAGCAAACCTGCTGCCGGAAGTGACGGTGTATTTGAAGGAATCCGGACACCAGCGCGTAGCGGTCAGTATCGATGCCAGGAGCCGCGAAACCTTGCATCTGTTGCCGCAACGCTTGGCCGATCTAAGGCGGCAGGGAATGGAAGTGCACCTGCTGTTCCTTGAAACTAAAACCGATACGCTGGTAAAGCGTTTTTCGGAAACCCGACGCCGCCACCCACTCAGCGATAACCACTCGACTTTGCGGGAAAGTATAGAGCTGGAACGCGAAATGCTGCGTGACATACACGATCTCGCGAACCGCATCGATACTAGCGATTTGAGCGCCAGTTCATTGCGCGCATGGATAAGGGATTTTGTAGGTCTGGATCATGCATCCCTGACTCTTCTGTTCCAATCCTTCGGCTTCAAGCATGGCATTCCTCTGGATTCCGACATGGTATTCGATATACGTTGTCTTCCCAATCCGCATTACGAGGCGCTTTTGCGGCCTCTTACCGGAAAAGATGGCGCGGTAATTGAATACCTTGATGCACAAGCCAGCGTCAATAAAATGTTTGAGGACATCAAGCGATTTGTGGATGACTGGCTACCCTGCTTCGTCCGCGACAATCGCAATTACCTGACTGTGAGTATCGGTTGCACCGGCGGACGTCATCGCTCGGTTTATTTCGCCGAACGGTTGGCGCGATATTTTTGCGGAAACAACCAGGTTTTGGTACGGCACAGGGAGTTTGATGTGTAGGGCTTCTGAAGAGGAAGGAGAAAGCGCAAGCTCATTCCGGTACGAGCGACGCATCGTCTTCTTCAACCCATATGGAAAATATGCATAAGCTTGCGCGCAGCGTTGCGGGCTGAATGTCATCGCTGGTTATGAGCCTACCGAAGTGTCTCTGCCGCGCATTCCTCGGGAGAAATTAACATCAGGCCGGTTGTCGCTACCCGATAAATTCCGGCCTCGGTTACAATAAAATCCATTGGAATATCGTGCGGTTGCGGATGCGCGCTGTGCATCCGCAAAATTTCGAAGGCTACGCCGATGGCCAAGGGCCGCGGAGTGATCGCGATCAAGGTACGATCGAAATAACCGCCGCCATATCCCAGCCTGAAGCCCAGTTCGTCGAAGCCTATCATTGGGATCACCAGCGCGCCCACCGTTACCAGGCAGGTGTTATCCGGTACCGGAATGTCATAGGCTCCCCTTTTCATCGGCGCATCTGGCCACCACTTGCGAAAACGCAGCGGTTCCTTTTTATTCACTACTTCGGGCAGTGCAAGCGTCGCACCGCGTTCCCGAATAAAATCCATTAGGGGGCGCGGATCATATTCGCCACGATGAGGCCAGCAAAACCCTACAACGTTTTGCTGCAAGGATGGAAAGCCCTGCTCCAGCAAAGCTGTGATCGCCGTACTCCAGCGGTAGCGCTCCTCTTCCGTAACGCATTCCCTGCGGATCATCAACTCGGCGCGCTGCTGCTTTCTCCACTCTTGCCAGTTATCCATCATTCTGAATGAGCTATCTGCGAAGGCGGCACCTGGTTTCCTTCCATTACAACTGCTTTTCGACGGGTATGTGATGATCACGGGCAGCGTATTGCATGAGCAGTTTTCTGACGGGGGAAGGAATGGCTGCCTTCAGTGCGTCATCAAACGTTATCCAGCTTTCGCTCCCGTCCGCCGTTAAGGCTGAGGGACATGAAACCACCTGCAGTGGCTGTGGATGAATTCGCAGCCTGAAGTGAGTAAAGGTATGATCGAACGGCTGCATCTGCGCCAGTGGTTCTACTTTCATGCCAAAACGCCGCATGCAATGTTCGCTTGCATTTTCGCTTGCCGTCATTTCCGGCAGGCACCATAAATTGCTCCAAATTCCCACGGCCGGGCGTTTTTCCAGAAAAATCCGCCCCTGCTTTATCAGCATCAGGACCGCCGTCTCCCGCTCCGGTAGCGACTTTCTCGGCCTCGGAACCGGGAGCTTATCCGTCCGGTTATCCCGGAACGCGATGCAACCCCGTAGCAACGGGCATGACGAACATTTGGGCTTGCCGCGAGTGCAAATCGTGGCGCCGAGATCCATCAGCGCCTGGGTATAAGCTTCTATCCCGTTTTTGGCGTTGCTCTCGTCTTCGCCGGGCAGCAATTCCTCAGCTTTTCGCCACAGTAGGATCTCGTTCTTTTTCTCTCCGGTATAGCCATCGATTCCGAAGTAGCGAGTAAAAATACGCTTGACGTTACCGTCGAGTATCGCGCATTGTTGCCCATAAGCAAAAACGGTAATTGCGGCAGCAGTAGAGCGTCCAATGCCGGGCAGTTGCCGGATCACTTCCACGTCTCGAGGAAAGACGCCTTTATGGTCTGCGATAATCAGACACGCAGTCCGATGCAGATTTCTTCCGCGCGAGTAATAACCGAGCCCGCTCCATTGCGCCAGCACATCATCGAGGGATGCCGAAGCAAGGCTTCTAATATCGGGGAAGCATTGCAGGAAGCGCAGGTAGTAAGGAATAACCGTACTCACCTGCGTTTGTTGCAGCATGATTTCAGACAGCCAAATCGCATACGGGTCGCGGGTGTTCTGCCAAGGCAGGTGGTGGCGGCCATGATCTTTTTGCCAGTGGATCAGCTTTGTGGCAAAAGAGTTCAATGAGGGTCCCGATACTGACCGGTCCTGATATCCAGCTTCACACCGGACGACGTGACGTTAGCGGCTTTCAGTACGCCGATCCGGATCGAACCCTGGATATTCAAATCCTGCAGATCATCTAATAAGGATAAGTCGATCGGTTCATCCACACGTTTTCCGCTCGCAACTTTTTTTGTAAACTTCCTTGCCCCCTGCTGCTTTTGCTGGGGCGTCAGAAAGCGATCCAGATCAAGCTGGCCGATATCCACCGAAAAATTGAGAACGGGCTGAGGTAAGCCCGGAGTTAAACCGCTTGCTTCCAAATTCCCTTTGATATCGCTGCCCCCCAGTCTGCCATTAAACTGCACCTGTGCATTTTGGGCCAAGCCATCCACTGAAGCGCTACCCTTCAGGTTACCACGGAGCCCATCCGACGCGCCGAAGCTGTCGGCATCAATAGTGGCCACCAAATCCGGCAAGTCCAGCTGCTGAGCAGTCACGCTGCCGGCGAGCGGAGAGGCAAGCATGGCCTTGACGACTCTCTCCTTTTTGTGTGATTCCAGCTCAACCGTTAGCGCGCTGCTCCTGAAATCGCTTATCGTACCGTTCACGCCTGAAAGAGAAAAATTACCATTGGTGTTACCCCCAGATCCGATAATTTTCAGCACCGCAACGATTCCCTCACTGGCTACTTTTTTTCCATTCAAGCTTAATCGCGGTGCGTCCAACTGCATATCGAGGTTATTTCCCCCACTTATTCCAGTCATGCCGAGAGTCAGCCCTGTGACCGTGAACTCGTCGCCAACCGCGCCAGCAGCAGCAAAGCGCGCGGAGAAATCACCGGTGGAATTAATCACGAGGTGACTGATCCCGTTAATTGTTCCCTTGCTCTCAAGGTTCAGGCCACTCACGGCGTAATATTGATTGGCTGCATCCAGCGTTAAATCAAATGACAGCCTGATGGCCTGGTCGATCTCAGGCTGTTCAGGTTGATTCATCCTGAACGTCAATTTCAGTTTGCTGCGAATAACATCATCCACCGAACTGGACCTGACATCGATCTTGTCAGCCTTGAGATTGAGGTCCCCGAATATATACTGCTTATGGCTGACTTCGTCGCGAAAAATGAGCGTACTTTTTTCCGCGCGAACGCGACCAACATCGAATTTGAATTGTTTCGCCTCGTCGCTTTTAACGAGCAAATCATCAATATTCGTATGCCCATCCGTAAAACGGATCAGATTGGCTTTCAGTCCCGTTACCACGATCTCATCCAGTTCCAGTTGCTTCCTGAGCAAGGGCAAAAACGCGAGAGATACCAGAATGTTCTCCGCAGAGGCAAACTCTTCGTCATTTTGATATTCGCTCAGCGAAAGGCCATTGATCTCCGCGCCGAGCCTGGGAAAAAACGTGAGCTTGATATCGCCATCGAGCTTGAGGTCGCGCTGATTTTTCTCCTTCACTAACTGGATGATCTGAGGCTTGTAGGCGTTAGGGTCGAAGGTCGCGGCAATATATATGGCAAGACCGGGCAGCGCAATCGTCAGGGTAACGGAAAATATGATTAAAACATATCTGGGATAACGGTTCATAGGCCGGGAAAGGTGGAGCGGGTGAAGGGAATCGAACCCTCGTCGTAAGCTTGGGAAGCTTCTGCTCTGCCATTGAGCTACACCCGCTTCATGGGAGAATTATACGATGGAAACGTCGTCATAGCCGCTATAGTAGTAAGATGGAATGACAAAAACGCTATACATAGCCATGGCGTCCCTATAATCGGTTTCTTGATCAAGCATCAACTGTAGTCGTTGAGATACCGGCAAATATTCAATGCCGATTCTCGGGAAAAGCGCATTCTCGGGTGTAAGCTGTCGAGGTAAAGGCAGGGTAAGTCAAAAACGAACGTATAGAAGTCCTCATTGTCGACTATGAGGCTGCTCCACCGTATAATCTGCATTAAACCTGCTAGATCTGCATTAGACCTGCATTAAAAAGAACGTTATTGCTCAAGCCAAGTCACAGTTAATCCCAGCGTATCCGCTTCAAGCGACTTTTAAAAATGATACAACTTATCGTTAATGGTCAACCCCAGCGCTTTCCCGTCTCGCCTGCGGAAACAGGAACTCGGGACACAGATGCTGTGGCGCTGAACGTAACACAATTGCTGGAGCACATGGGATTGCAGGGCAAGCGTATCGCCATAGAGCGAAATGGCGAAATCATCCCTCGCAGCAAGTTCGACCAGCCCATCCTGGCGGAAGGCGATCAGCTTGAAATCGTCGTGGCCGTAGGTGGGGGCTAAGGGTGGACAATATCATCATTGCTGGCAAGGCTTACTCTTCCAGACTTCTGGTAGGCACTGGAAAATACAAGGATTTTGACGAGACTCGCGCAGCGGTTGATGCCAGCGGTGCGGAAATTATAACGGTAGCGATTCGCAGGACCAATCTAGGCCAGAACCCCGATGAGCCAAACCTGCTGGACGTGCTGCCACCATCCCAATATACCTTGTTGCCCAACACAGCCGGATGCTACACGGTGGAAGACGCCGTGCGCACCTTGCGCCTTGCGCGCGAATTGCTGGATGGCCACACGCTGGTAAAGCTGGAGGTGCTGGGTGATCCGAAAACCCTCTACCCCAACATGATGGAAACCCTAAAAGCTGCCGAAATTTTGATAAAGGAAGGTTTCCAGGTAATGGTTTATACCTCGGATGATCCTATCGCAGCCAGGCAACTGGAAGAAATCGGCTGTGTGGCGGTGATGCCGTTGGCCTCGCTGATCGGTTCCGGCATGGGTATTCTTAACCCTTGGAATTTGCAAATCATAATAGAAAATGCCAATGTTCCGGTAATAGTGGATGCGGGTGTCGGCACGGCTTCGGACGCGGCTATTGCTATGGAGCTAGGCTGCGACGGTGTTCTGATGAACACTGCAATTGCTGCCGCGCGCAATCCGGTACTGATGGCTTCCGCCATGAAAAAAGCGGTAGAAGCGGGTCGCGAAGCCTATCTGGCTGGACGCATGACCAAGAAGCTTTACAATGCCAGTCCCAGTTCGCCAGTCGAGGGGACCATTGCCGGCAGCCATCAGCAAAAAGACAGAGACAAATCCTGATCACTGCCGGTTTTTCAGATTCTATATAAATGGCAGAGCATCGTCCCATCCGAAGCTTTGTTCTCCGTCAGGGTCGTGTCTCGAATGCGCAGCGTCGCGCTCACGAAACGTTGATGCCCCTATACGGCGTTCCGTTCACCGGAAGGCCTCCGGCAAGCCTGCTCGATCTCGAAACCATCTTCGGCAGGAGCGCGCCCAGGTTCCTGGAAATCGGCTTCGGCATGGGTGAGACTACGGCCGTTATCGCCAAGGCGCATCCACAGAACGATTATCTCGCCGTTGAGGTTCACACACCCGGCGTCGGTAGCTTGCTCAAGCAAATCGAAGAGCTTGGGCTGACGAATATACGCATTGTCCAGCATGACGTGGTGGAAGTGCTGCAACACGCGTTGCCACCGGAATGCCTGGACGGTGTGCACATCTTTTTCCCCGACCCTTGGCCCAAAGCCCGCCACCACAAACGCCGGTTGATACAACCGGAATTTGTTGCGCTGCTGTGCCGGCATCTGAAGCCCGGCGGTTATATCCACGCCGCGACCGATTGGAAGGAATATGCGGACCAAATATTACAGGTATTGCGCAGTGAACCGCAGTTGGCCAATACCGTTGTTGATTATTCATCACGTCCGGAATACCGGCCTTTGACCAAATTCGAACAGCGTGGTTTGCGGTTAGGGCACGGAGTGTGGGATTTGATATTCCGAAAAAAATAACGAGCTATACCTAGCCCGGATGTTTCATAAATTGACGCGCGCCCTCGCTGGTCTTTTGTTTCGTATGAAAATTTTATTCAGTCGGGCGTATGAATAACTACGCCACTTTTTCACGAAATCTCCCTACAAAACAAAATTCTACGCAATCATCACGCGAATTTATGAAACATCCGGGCTAGTCGTTGCTTTTCTCGGGAAGGAAGATTTGCAACAGATCATTCAAGAAGCGCCTGCCGGTGAGCGTAGGCGCAATGCGCCGATAATCGCGCGTAATCAGGCCTCGTTGCTCGGCCTCGTCAAGCTGGCGTTGTATGCGGGTGATGGGCAGGCCGGTACGCTCCGTGAACATTTCCGTGGCAAAGCCTTTCGTAAGACGTAGCGCGTTCATCATGAATTCAAACCCACGGTCTTTCCGCCCTACTTCATGCTGTTCCATGACAGGCGGGCCGGCATCCGGCGTGGCTTGGGCGGTTTTGACGAGGTACTCCCTGGGTTGCTTGTAGCGCATCTGGCGCACAATCTTGTCGGCAAAGCTTATCTTGCTATGCGCGCCTGCCCCAATCCCAAGATAATCGCCGAACAACCAATAGTTCATGTTGTGATGGGACTCTCGGCCAGGTTGGGCGAACGCTGACGTTTCATAGTTGACATAGCCTTCCTGCGCAAGTGTTTGCTCGACCATTATCTGCATTTCCGCAGCCAGATCATCGTCGGGCAATGGCGGCGGATAGCGATGAAACAGCGTGTTGGGTTCCAGCGTCAGATGATAGGCCGAGATGTGGGCAACGCCACACTTGGCCGCGGTCTCGATATCGTTGCGGGCTTCCTCCAGCGTCTGGTTCGGCAGGCCGTACATCAGATCGAGATTCACATTGTCGAAATTATTCCGGGCGATCTCAACGGCTCGCTGCGCATCGTTGTCGTCGTGTATTCGGCCCAGAGATTTAAGATGTCTGGGGTTGAAGCTCTGGATACCGACGGATAAGCGATTAATCCCGGCCGCGCGAAAATCGGCGAATTTTTGCGCCTCGAAAGTGCCGGGATTGGCTTCCAGCGTCACCTCGGCGAAAAGTTCGAGTGGCAGCAAGGCCCGCACGGCACCGAGGATTTCGTCTATGGACCGGGCACCAAACAGGCTGGGCGTGCCACCGCCGAAAAATACGCTGACCACCTTGCGTCCCCAAACTTGGGGTAATGCCGCTTCCAGATCACGAATAAGCGCCGCCACATACTCAGCCTCGGGCACGCCATCCTGATCGCGAACCTCATGAGAGTTGAAATCGCAATAGGGGCATTTTTTCATGCACCATGGGATGTGAATGTACAGGCTTAGCGGGGGCAGCGATTTCAGTTTCGGCGACTGAGAACCCAATATGAGTGCAGGAGAAATAATTGTTGTCATGACTAATGGGAGAGATGACAAGCAAAAGAAAATATCGTTTCAGCGATGATTGAAATAATCGGTCTTGCAAGAAGATAATGTGAATTTCGTCATCTTGGGATTTGACCCAGAATTCCAATCAGACCAACAACGGTTTGCTTTGTTCGGATTAATCGCTCCTCTCTCTTTTCGCCGGTACCAGACGCTGCTGGGCTCAGAGCGTTTCTTCGCTGATTCTTTTAACGAGCCGAGCCAGTGCCTTACCGCGATGGCTAATTCGATTTTTTTGCTCTGCGGGAAGTTCCGCAGCAGTTTTGCCAAGGCCCGGCAGAAAAAAGTAAGGATCGTACCCAAATCCGCCGGTCCCGCGCGGGCTGAGCATGAATTCACCATGCCAGGTTCCATCGGCAATAAGGGGTTGCGGATCGTCGGGGTGGCGCAAGAGCACAATCACGCAGTAATAGTGAGCTTTGCGATCGGCCTGGTCTGTCAACACATCGACCAGCTTCTGATTATTTCGCTCGTCTGACCTGGGCTCTCCCGCGTATCGTGCCGATAAAATGCCCGGTTTGCCATTTAAGGCGTTCATGCAAATACCTGAATCATCCGCCAGAGCTGGCAGTCCGGTGCATCTGCTGGCATGACGTGCCTTGACGAGGGCATTTTCGATGAAAGTGGAATACGGCTCTTCCGATTCAGCGACATTGAATACAGACTGGGGCAATACCTCAATCCCCAGCGGCTTCAGCAGTTGGCCGATTTCCCGCAACTTACCGGAATTACTGCTGGCGATTACCAGTTTTTGCATATCAGCTCTTTATCGAGCGGCCAATACCGCTTTTTGAATTGCGATCAATTCCTGTATCCCCTGCTGCGCCAGGTCTACCATGGCGTCCAGGTCGTGGCGGCTGAACGGAACTCCTTCCGCAGTCCCCTGCATTTCCACCAGACCAGAGTCGCCAGTCATGACGACGTTCATGTCAGTGTCGCAGCGGGAGTCTTCAAGATAATCAAGATCAAGCACTGGCACGCCCTCGTACATGCCAACCGAGACCGCTGCAACATGACCGAGTATCGGCGTCGTTTCTATCAACTGCTGGTGTAGGAGTTTTTCTACCGCATCATGCAGCGCGACAAAAGCTCCGGTAATACTGGCCGTGCGTGTGCCGCCGTCGGCCTGGATGACATCGCAATCGATCTGGATAGTGCGCTCGCCCAATTTTGTCAAATCCATTACTGAACGCAATGCGCGCCCGATGAGGCGCTGGATTTCCATGGTGCGCCCGGATTGCTTTCCCTTGGCTGCTTCGCGCTGCATGCGCTCGTTAGTGGAACGTGGCAGCATGCCATATTCCGCAGTGAGCCAGCCCTGCCCTTTGCCACGTAGAAACGGGGGCACTTTCTCATCCAGGCTGGCTGTACATAATATCCTGGTATCGCCACACTCGATCAGCACCGCACCTTCAGCATGTTTGGTGTAATGGCGGGTAATTTGAACCGGACGAAGTTGAGCCGGCGTGCGATTACTGGGGCGCATGGTTGTAATAAATCTCTAAATGATCTTATAACGGCGGCGTGCCGTCGAACGGAACCACAATCATTTGATCAGCTAATCGGTAACAATTGTGGGATAAGGGTGCAAACTCGTCCTGCATATCTGCGACGATCATGTGCGATAATTCCCATCGCCCTCTATTTTAACCTATCAGGACCTGTCAGTGGATGAGTTAGCGACGATCTACAGCATGACCGGTTATGCCGTGGTTGCCCGCGAATTGCCCCAAGGTTCACTGAATCTGGAGCTGCGCTCGGTTAATAACCGCTATCTGGATATCCAGTTCCGCCTGCCCGACGAATTACGCTTGCTGGAAGTGACGATGCGTGAATTTCTGACCGCTCGGCTGAGTCGTGGAAAAATCGAATGCCGCGTAAGCTTTTCCGGAATCACAAGTACCGAAGATCTGCAGCACATCAACGCTGACCTGTTGCAAAAACTACTTGAGCTGAACCGTACCGTCAGGGCTGCGCTACCCGACGCCCATGGGCTCGAGGTAGCGGATATTCTTCGCTGGCCCGGAATGTTGAGGGCCAATTCAATGCCGGCAGAGAGCTTGCGCGAACCTTGCCTGGAATTACTGGGCGCCGCCCTGCATGAGTTGGCCGCCGCACGTGCCCGCGAAGGCGAAAAACTTAAAGTCATCCTGCTTGAACGCCTCTCCAGGATGCGCTCCCTGGCAGCAGAAGTAGCGCCGCGTATACCTGCCTTGCTTGTGGCGTTTCAGGAAAAGGTCAAAGCCCGTTTGCGCGATGCCATGATAAATTGCGATGATGAACGTATCCGGCAAGAGCTGACACTATTTGCCAGCAAAATCGATGTAGACGAGGAACTGTCCCGCCTGCAGGCCCATTTTGAAGAAGTGGAACGGGTTTTGCGCAAAGGCGGCGCAATCGGCAAGCGACTGGATTTCTTGATGCAGGAACTCAACCGCGAAGCCAATACGGTGGGTTCAAAATCGGTAGATGCGGAAGTGTCCAAAATTGCCATCGAACTCAAGGTTCTAATCGAGCAAATGCGTGAGCAGGTCCAGAATATTGAGTGATAATATTAGATGGGCCCGGCTGAAACTCGCACGGATAACTGCCTTATAAAAGTGCCTGCTGAGTATTTTTGATGAGCATCTTGATCAACGGCTCATGCTGGAAAGGGGTATCAAAAGTCTGTCCCTCTACCCCCGTGGACCGTGACTACTCACTATGTGTAGAAAGTCGATATTAGCTTAGGTAGAGGGAGGTCAAGCGACACTTCACATTATCTTTGTTTTATAAGCATGGATGAGACGGGCGTTAAAGTCTCTGGCTTTCTTCCTGAATTAGCCCCAAGCAGTACTCCAAGGCCTTTATGGGTCCGAGGCGATGACTTATACCCAACCTATTCCCAGAACGCCCAAACCGGTAACAAGTATTACAATATAAACAATCCAGGAAGTTATACTATTCATGGCGTTCCCCTTCAATATAGAGATAGAGCATCCCATATCATTTACCTTTTCACGACTGATATCCGTGCGCTAAGTCACAGAGATATATTGGAGGTTTGTCCCAAAGCAAAGAGGGGTTATCTCGGAGATAGTATTTTTGCAGCCGCTCCAAGAGTTGGGCATGGAGTTTAAGTTGTCAGCTCACGTGAATCAAAAAAGGCCGGACGTAGAAAAATGACATTTGAAGTCGGACGAACTGCCCTCACCTGATCAAATAACCAATCACTGCGATATACGAACTCCATGAGCGACTCCTCTCATCTCGTGTGCCCTCACTGTCAAGCCATCAATCGTGTGCCGACTGCGCGGCTCGACCAGAAACCCAATTGTGGGCAGTGTCACCAGCCTTTGTTCACGAGCCATCCGGTAGAGCTCACCACGGCCACATTCGCACGGCACCTTGACCACAACGATATACCGTTGGTGGTGGATTTCTGGGCGCCATGGTGCGGGCCATGCAAGATGATGGCCCCAGCCTTCGTGCAAGCCGCGGCGATGCTGGAGCCGCTTGTCCGTGTAGCCAAGGTGAACACTGATACCGAGCAAGTGTTGGGTACGCAATACAGCATCCGCAGCATCCCTACTTTGATTCTGTTTAAAGACGGACATGAAGTAGCGCGGCAGGCCGGCGCTTTGACAACTCAGGATATTGTGCGCTGGGTTCGTACGCATTAATGGCATTGAGTGGACTACCGTGCCAGTTGGCTTGGTTGGAATGAGCCGAAGCTGTTAAACTTTGGCGGCACACTTAATAATCAAGCGACAGCGCTCCGCTAATAAAGCCGGAAAGAGGGAAACACCGCAACCAGCAAACTGGCGGGTGATACCGTGCGTTAATACTGTAGGGCTAACTTCAACATGACCATAACGCCGGGTGATTTATATATTATCAGCGCTCCATCAGGTGCTGGAAAAACCAGCCTGGTTAAAGCCCTGCTTCAAACCGGTATCGACCTGAGCCTGTCAATTTCATACACCTCGCGGCCCGCGCGTCCTGAAGAAATCGACGGCCGAGACTATCATTTTATACGCCGGGAGGTTTTTGAGCAGAGGCTGAAACAGGACGAATTTCTGGAAAGTGCGCAAGTTTACGGAAATTTCTATGGCACTTCAAAACGATGGATCAACGAAACCATAGCTTCAGGACGCGACGTTCTGCTGGAAATCGATAGCCAGGGTGCCCATCAGGTACGGGAGGCTTTTCCTCAGGCAGTGAGAATTTTTATTCTGCCCCCTTCGCTCGAAGTGTTGGAAATGCGTTTGAGGCAGCGGGCTCAGGATAGCCTCGAAGCGATAGGGCGGCGTCTGGCTGCGGCCCGCGACGAAATCAGCCATGCCGGCGAGTATGACTATGTTATTATCAATGACAGGCTGGACAGGGCATTGCAGGATTTGAAGTGCATTGTACAGGCCGAGCGCTTGAGAATGACAAAACAGCTTGCCCGCCACCATGGTCTGATGGCGCAACTCGGCAGAACGCCTTTTCCATAAGCGACGATAATTCCAACGTCCGGTCGAATGGCTGGTGCGCTACACTTCTCTTTCGCAGGTTGCCTTTAGTTGGTGGGGCATTCTATACTTCAATTTCTATACTATACATTAGCAGAGGCAAGATCATGGCGCGTATTACCGTTGACGATTGTTTGAAAAGAATTCCCAACCGCTTCGATATGACGTTGGTCGCGACCGTTCGCGCAAGACAGCTTTCAGTGGGGGGTACCCCCATGGTGGAGTCTGCGCGGGATAAACCCACCGTCATTGCATTGCGCGAACTTGCACAAGGAAGGGTGGGAATTGAACTTCTCACAACGGGTCCCATTTGATTTTTGAACGGCTTGGGCTTTCTTATAAAAAGCCTGCTTGAATACACTGATAAGCGTTTGTAGAAAAAGAATTGTAGATTGTCATGTGAAGGTGATGCCGTCCTGAAAAAAACTGTACGGGTATAACAGGGAAATTAAGGAAACGACGATGCGAGCACGAGGTCTGCCGGATTCTTCTGCTACCTTGCCTGAGGCGAATTTCCTTTTTCGTGAACTGTCGAGCTATCTTAAGCGAGAGGATGTTTCCGAACTTGAGAACGCGTACCTTTTCAGCCAAAGTGCCCACTCCGGGCAATTCCGAAAATCCGGTGAACCCTATATCTCTCATCCGCTGGCGGTAGCCAGCATACTCGGCAAATTACGCCTGGACACCCAGACGCTGGCTGCCGCGCTACTGCACGATGTGATGGAGGATACGCATGTCTCCAAAGCCGAGATCAGTAATAGATTCGGCAAATCGGTTGCGGAACTGGTGGATGGCGTCTCGAAGCTCGACAAGATCGAATTCCAGACCCATGCGGATGCACAGGCGGAGAATTTCCGCAAAATGCTGTTGGCCATGGCGCGGGACGTGCGCGTCATACTTATCAAATTGGCGGATCGGTTGCACAACATGCGCACGCTGGAAGCGATGCGGCCCGAGAAACGGCGCCGTATCGCACGCGAAACCATGGAAATCTATGCCCCTATCGCCAATCGGCTGGGACTCAACAATATCTATCATGAGCTGCAGGATTTAAGTTTCCGTTACCTGTTCCCGACGCGCTACCGCGTTCTGGCCAATGCCACCAAGGCAGCCCGCGGTAATCGCCGGGAAATGGTGACGAAAATCCTGGATACGATCAAGCAGCGTCTTAAAGTGGCAGGGCTGGATGCCGAGGTGACGGGGCGAGAAAAGCAGCTCTATAGTATCTACACGAAAATGGTGGAAAAGCACCTCACATTCTCCGAGATCCTCGATATCTACGGTTTTCGTGTCATCGTCAAAGACGTGCCCTCGTGTTATATCGCGCTGGGCGCATTGCATAGCCTCTACAATCCCATCCCTGGAAAATTCAAGGACTATATCGCCATTCCCAAGGGAAATGGCTATCAGTCGTTGCACAACACCTTGTGGGGACCCTACGGCACGCCCATCGAAGTGCAAATTCGCACCCCCGAAATGCACCGAATCGCCGAGGCAGGCGTCGCGTCTCACTGGCTCTACAAGAGCACGGATGCAGATCTTAACGACCTGCACATGAAAACCCACCAGTGGTTGCAGAGCCTGTTGGAGACGCTTAGCGATTCTACCGATTCACTGGAATTCCTGGAGCATCTCAAAGTTGACCTGTTTCCCGGAGAGGTCTACGTATTTACGCCCCAAGGCAAGATATTGGCGCTACCTAAAGAATCCACCGCGGTGGACTTCGCCTATGCGGTGCATACCGACATCGGCAATTGCTGCGTGGCGGCAAAAATAAACGGCGAAAACGCGCCGTTGCGCACCATGCTCCGAAGCGGCGACCGCGTGGAAATCGTGACTGCATCACATGCAAAACCCAATCCTGCCTGGCTTAATTACGTAGGCACGGGCAAGGCACGCTCGCATATTCGCCGCTTTCTCAAGACCATGCAATATGAAGAGTCGGCCAAACTGGGGGAGCGCTTGCTGAATCAAGCTTTAATTTCGCTCAAGGTCGATCCCGAAACGATAAGTGCGGCGCAGTGGGAAAAACTGACGCGTGAGAGCGGGGCTAAGTCCAAGACGGATTTACTGGCGGATATGGGGCTGGGCAAGCATTTGCCGGCGGTAATTGCCAGGCGGCTGGCGGTTCCGGGAGAATCCGCCTCCGGCCCGAGCGGGACTGGAGGTGTCATCACCATACTTGGGACTGAAGGCATGGCAGTGCAGTTTGCGAAATGCTGCCGCCCCATCCCGGGGGATTCCATTGTTGGCTTTATCAAAAAAGATCAAGGGCTGGTGATTCATACCCATGACTGTCCGGCCGCTTTAAAAAACCGCGGTAACTCGGAAAACTGGCTGGACGTGGCTTGGGGCAAGGATATCAGCAAGCAGTTCGAGGTCAGCATCAAGGTGATGGTGGCCGATCAACGTGGCGTGCTGGCGAGAGTAGCCGCCGCAATCGCCGAGGCCGGATCCAATATTGACAATGTCGCTATGGACGAAGATGAAGGAAAGGGTACGTACACAACCATGAATTTCATGTTGCAGGTCCGCAACCGCCATCATCTGGCGCAAGTGATGCGCAGCTTGAGGCGTATTCCCGAAGTGGCGAAAATCACCCGTATGAAGAGCTGATCGATTCGTCTCGCATCACGTTTCTACAGAATACTGCGTGCCCGCAGTGAGTTGCCCGGCATTGGTTGCCAGCAATTCACTTTTCACCCATAGCTATCGATCATATGCCAGGACTGGCGCCAGCCATTTCTCGGTTTCCTCCAGCGTCCAGCCTTTACGCTTCGCATAATCTTCCACCTGATCCTTGCCGATTTTGCCTACCGCAAAATAATCGGCGTCAGGGTGAGAAAAATAAAAGCCGGATACCGCCGCGGTAGGAACCATGGCGTAAGATTCAGTGATGATAATGCCCGCGTTTTCAGGTGCTTTCAGCATTTCGAACAAAGGGCCTTTCTCTGTATGATCGGGGCAGGCGGGGTAGCCCGGCGCGGGGCGGATGCCGCGATACTCTTCGGCGACGAGTTGGTCGGTACCCAGGTCTTCGTCCTTTGCGAAACCCCAGAATTCGCGTCGTACCCGCCAATGCATGTGTTCGGCGAAAGCTTCAGCCAGACGGTCTGCCAACGCCTTCAGGATGATTGCACTGTAGTCGTCATGCGTGTCCTCGAACGCCTTTATCCGTGCGTCTATGCCCATACCCGCGGTAACTGCGAATGCTCCGATGGCATCCTTTATTCCGGTTTCCTTGGGAGCGATGAAATCCGCCAGGCATTGGTTGGGACGTCCAGCCGGTTTCAGGGTCTGCTGACGCAAATTGTGAAAAGTCATCGCTAGCCGGGTGCGAGCCTTATCCGTGTAGATTTCGATATCGTCATCATTTACTGTATTGGCGGGAAAAAGGCCAAATACAGCATTGGCTGTCAGCCACTTCTGCTCGACGATTTTTTTCAGCATGTCCTGGGCATCGCGATACAGGTTAGTGGCCGCTTCTCCCACCACCTCGTCCTGGAGAATCGCCGGAAACCGGCCGGACAATTCCCACGCCTGGAAAAACGGCGTCCAGTCTATGAAAGGTACCAGCTTTTCCAGCGGGTAGTTTCTCAAGGACCTTACGCCGATGAAATCCGGTTCAGGCGGCGTATAGTTCTCCCAATCGGTTTTAAAAGAATTCTTCCTGGCATCTGCGATGGATAGCATTGGCGCAGGCCCCCTTTTATTTTTATGCTGGGCACGTACCTTTTCGTATTCGGCCTGGAGTTTTTCCACGTAACCTGCCTTTAGATCCTCCGACAGCAAGCTACTGCAAACGCTCACGGCGCGGCTCGCATCCGGGACCCATACGGTAATGCCGCTGTAATGGGGAGCCACTTTCACGGCAGTGTGCACCCGCGAGGTTGTTGCGCCGCCGATCAATAAAGGAATGGTAAAACCTTCCCGTTCCATTTCCTTCGCCACATGCGCCATTTCCTCCAGCGAGGGCGTAATCAGGCCCGACAACCCGATCATGTCGGCCTGCTCACGCCGTGCCATTTCCAGAATCTGTGCAGAAGGCACCATTACGCCCATATTCACTACTGCGTAATTGTTACACTGAAGGACTACCGTGACGATATTCTTGCCGATATCGTGAACATCCCCCTTGACCGTGGCGATTACGATCTTGCCCTTGGGCCTGGAATCGCCGAGCAGTTTCTTTTCCGCCTCAATAAACGGCAGCAGGTGCGCCACCGCCTGCTTCATGACGCGCGCTGATTTGACCACCTGAGGTAAAAACATCTTGCCCGAGCCGAACAGGTCGCCCACCACGTTCATCCCGTTCATAAGCGGCCCCTCGATCACCTGGATGGGTCGCCCACCTGCCTCAGCGACTTCGAGCCGCGCCGCCTCGGTATCTTCCACGATATAAGTGGTGATGCCCCTTACCAGCGCGTGAGTCAGGCGTTGCTGCAGCGACTCGTTGCGCCAGGCAAGGTCTTCAACATTCTCCTTGGTCTGTCCCTTGAAGCTCTCGGCAAATTCAACCAGCCGCTCGGTGGCGCTCGCGTCTCCATCTCCTTTTGGGGGACGGTTCAGCAGCACATCCTCTACCCGTTCCAGCAGATCCTTGGGGATATCCGAATAAACGCCAAGTTGCCCGGCATTGACGATGCCCATGGTCATGCCGGCGCGAACCGCGTGGTAGAGGAAAGCGGTATGGATCGCTTCCCGCACCGGCTCGTTGCCGCGGAAAGAGAACGACACATTGGAAACGCCGCCGCTCACCTTGACATACGGCAGGGTTTGCTTGATCAGGCGCGTAGCATTGATGTAATCCAGGCCGTAATTGTTATGTTCCTCGATGCCCGTGGCGACCGCGAAAACGTTGGGATCAAAAATGATGTCCTCAGGCGGAAAGCCTACCTGATCCACAAGAATGCGGTAGCAGCGCGTGCAAATGTCCACTTTACGCTCAAGCGTATCAGCCTGACCTGCTTCATCGAACGCCATGACAATTACCGCCGCCCCGTAGCGGAGCGCAAGCTTCGCATGTTCGATGAATTCCGCTTCGCCTTCCTTCAAGCTGATGGAATTGATGATTGCCTTGCCCTGAATGCATTTCAGTCCCGCTTCGATCACCGACCACTTGCTCGAATCCAGCATGATGGGCACACGGCTGATATCCGGCTCGGCGGCGACAAGGTTCAGGAATGTAACCATCGCCTTCTGCGAGTCGAGCATCGCTTCATCCATGTTGATATCGATGATCTGCGCGCCACTCTCGACCTGGTTGCGGGCAACGCTCAGCGCTTCCGAATAGTTGTTGTTCAGTATCAAGCGAGCGAAGGCTTTCGAACCGGTTACATTGGTTCGCTCGCCGACATTCACGAACAATGAATCATCGCCAATGGCAAGCGGCTCCAGGCCCGACAGACGCAATTTTTTTGGAATATCGGGTATGACTCTCGGCGCGATACCGCTCACCGCATCCGCAATGGCTTTGATATGTGCGGGTGTCGTCCCGCAGCAGCCGCCGACGATATTGACGAAACCTGATTGCGCAAAATCCTTTATCAGACTCGCTGTGTATTCAGGCGACTCGTCGTAGCCTGTCTCAGCCAGCGGATTGGGCAGGCCGGCATTGGGGTGCGCGCTTACACGCACACCGGCCACCCTGGATAAATCTTCAATATAGGGACGCATCAACTCCGCCCCTAGCGCGCAGTTGAGCCCGACCGACAATGGCCGGGCGTTACTTACGGAATTCCAGAAAGCTTCCGGTGTCTGTCCGGAAAGCGTACGTCCGGAAGCATCGGTAATCGTTGCCGAAATCATCACGGGAAATCTTGTGCCGTGGGTCTCGAAAAATTGATCCACGGCGAACAGTGCTGCCTTGGCATTAAGCGTGTCGAAAATGGTTTCAACCAGCAGGATATCCGCGCCGCCATCGATCAGGCCCCGAATGGATTCGGAATAATCCGCAACCAATTGATCGAAAGTAATGCCGCGGAAACCTGGGTCGTTGACATCTGGGGAGATGGATGCCGTCTTGGTGGTCGGCCCCAGCACGCCCGCGACAAAGCGCGGCTTCTCCGGAGTTTTTGCCTCCATCGCTTGCGCCGCTTCCCGCGCGAGTTTGGCCCCGGCAAAATTGAGTTCGTATACCAGATCCTGCATGTGGTAATCCGACAACGAGGCGGCGGTGGAATTGAAGGTATTGGTCTCGATGATATCCGCACCCGCTTCTAGATAGGCATCGTGGATGGCACGGATAACCTGCGGCTGGGTAAGCGTCAGAAGATCGTTATTGCCTTTGATATCATGGGGAAAATCGGCAAAGCGAGTACCACGATAATCTGCTTCGTCGAGCCTGTAGCTCTGGATCATGGTTCCCATGGCGCCGTCAAGCAGCACAATACGGCGTGAGAGGATTTCTTCCAGCAATTTGGTGCGAGGGGTTTCGTTCATGGCAACGCTACGTTTGAGGTGGAGGTTGATTCTATCACGCCCCTGCAGGCATTTGCCCTAACCTATCCCTCCCCCACATCTAACGTCGTCAATCGCGCTTACATCGAGAGCGGAGCTCATCTCAGCCAATTGACTTTGCTTGTTTCTACATGTTGCGTAGAACGCGCCTCTGCCATCGCGGCGTAACAATGTAACCTGGTCGCAATCTCATTGCGAAGACTCGGTTTGTCCACTTCCGTCTACCGCGATCAATTCCTGTCCAGCTTCCGGTACTGTACCGCTTCCGCAATATGGGCACTGGCTATGGTTTCGCTTGCCGCCAGATCGGCGATAGTGCGCGCCACTTTCAGGACGCGATGATAAGCGCGTGCGGAAAAATTCAGGCGGCTGATAGCTTGTTTGAGCAAAGTCTCCCCCAGCGCATCGGGCACACAGTACCTATCGATATCCTTCACTGCCAGATGGGCGTTGGCCTTGCCTTGCCGTGCCACCTGGCGCTGATAAGCCAATTCAACCCGCTCTCTTATCGCCTTGCTCGCTTCACCTTGCGCCTGACGCATCAAATCTTCCTGCGGCACGGCGGGCACCTCTACCTGTATATCGATGCGATCCAGCAACGGGCCAGAAATTTTGCCGCGATAGCGCGCTACCTGGTCGGGAGTGCAATGGCATTTTCCGCTGTAATGTCCGAGGTAACCGCAGAGGCACGGGTTCATCGCGGCAATCAACTGGAATCGGGCGGGAAAATCCGCCTGGCGCGCCGCGCGTGAGATGGTAATGCGCCCCGATTCCAGCGGCTCGCGTAATACTTCCAGAACCTTGCGATCAAATTCCGGTAGCTCGTCGAGAAACAACACCCCGTTCATCGCCAGTGAAATCTCGCCGGGACGCGGATTGCTCCCGCCGCCGACCAGTGCAACACCCGATGCGGTATGGTGCGGCGACCGATATGGGCGGCGTTTCCAGTTGGCAACGTTGAACCCGCTGCTGCTCAGGGACTGCATCGCAGCGGATTCAAGCGCCTCTTCCTCTGTCATGGAGGGCAAAATGCCGGGAAGGCGCGCGGCCAGCATGGATTTACCCGTGCCAGGCGGACCCACCATCAGTACGCTGTGGCCGCCCGCCGCCGCGATTTCCAGTGCGCGCTTTGCATGCGCCTGCCCTTTCACCTCTTCCATGCCTGGATGCTGAAACGTACTCGTTTCCGTGCCCGCTACACTGGATGCCTTGTAAAGCTGCAACGGCTCGCGCCCGGCAAGGTGTGCGCAAATCTGAAGCAGCGATGTCGCGGGATAAACCGCGGCTTCCTTGACCAGTGCAGCTTCAGGCGCGTTTTGTGCAGGCAGCACGAAACTTCTTCCGGAGCGCGATGCGCCGTATGTCATCGCCAATGCACCACGGATTGCGCGCAGTTCTCCGGTCAGGGCGAGTTCACCCGCCCATTCATATCTGTCGAGCTTGTCCGCAGGGGTTTGCCCTGTTGCCGCCAGTATGCCCAGTGCGATAGGCAGGTCGAAGCGCCCACTCTCCTTGGGCAAATCGGCGGGGGCGAGATTGACGGTAATGCGCCGTGCGGGAAATTCGAACTGCGCATTTTGCAGCGCCGCCCGCACCCGGTCTTTACTTTCTTTCACTTCCGCTTCCGGCAGCCCGACAATGGTAAAGCTTGGCAGACCGTTTGCGATGTGAACTTCCACCGTGACCAGTGGCGCTTCCATGCCAGAGATCGCTCGGCTATAGAGAATAGCTAGCGGCATGCAGAAAGATCCTCAACCAGAAGCAACGGGATCAATGTGAATAGTGCGGCGGGATCAAGTCTTTGCAGAATGTCTGAAAACGCGACATTTTAATATTGAATATCTGGTTATTCAGTCTCCGACAGATCATCCAGCGTCTCCACCGGAACATCGAGCGTGCCTGCCGATTTATCCGACTTCGCGGCAGTTTCAAGTGCGGCTACTCTGGTTTCCAGCGCCGTTAATTTCTCGCGTGTGCGTTTGAGTATTTCCTGCTGCACCTCGAATTCTTCGCGAGTCACCAGATCAAGGCGGGTGAATAATCCTGAAAGCATAACCCGCATGTTTTTTTCCACATCTTTTATGGGGTTCTGTGACAAAAGTTCGTTAACCTTGGTGACGATTTCATCCACTACTTTTTGGTTGGCCATGATTATCTCCATAAATTTCTGCTCCATCACCCGGCCGGGTGAGGAGTGACGCATGCGTGCTAAAATCTCATACTTCAGCAAAATAGGCAATCAGCGAACTATTATGGAGCGTTTTCGCCTTCTGGAAAACTGGATCAGGACACAATTTCCTGATAAACCCTTCACCTTGGCGCCCGCCTCCGCAGACGCGAGTTTCCGCCGTTATTTTCGTGTCACGTTTAGCGACGGGACATTGATCGCAATGGATGCGCCGCCGCCGCAGGAAGATTGTGCGCCTTTTGTGCACGTGGCCGGGTTATTCGCCGCGTCAGGGGCGCATGTGCCCGAAATCCTGGCGCAGGATCTGGCACAAGGTTTCCTGCTGCTTTGCGATCTCGGAAGCACAACCTATCTCCAGGCGCTGAACGGCGATGCAGATAATACCAATCGCTTATATCGCGATGCGGTAGCTGCGCTCGTTAAAATCCAGCTTGCGAGCCAAGCGAATGTACTGCCGGACTACGACGAAACGCTGCTGTTGAGAGAGCTGAACCTGTTCCCGGACTGGTATCTGGGCAGGCATCTGCATGTAGTGCCGGAGGCGACTCAGAAAGCGGAACTTGAGCGCATTTTCCAACGGATCGTCCAAAACAACCTGGCTCAACCCAGGGTGTTTGTGCACCGCGACTATCACTCGCGCAACCTGATGGTGACCACCCCCAATCCGGGCATTATCGATTTTCAGGATGCGGTCTACGGGCCCATTACCTACGATCTGGTGTCACTCTTCAAGGACGCGTACATAAGTTGGGATGAGGAGCGCATACTGGACTGGCTGATCCGTTATTGGGAACAGGCGCGCAAACTCGGGCTGCCGGTAGCCGGCGATTTTGCCGATTTTTATCGCGATTTTGAATGGATGGGCGTACAGCGCCATATCAAGGTATTGGGGATCTTCTCGCGCCTGAATTACCGCGACGGCAAAAGCGATTACCTCGCCCATCTACCCTTGGTGGAGGAATATTTGCGAAAGGCATGCGAGCGCTACCGCGAACTGCATCCTCTGCTCACGCTGCTGGACGAATGGACAGTCACCAAATCGCCGGAAGCAAAAGTTGGCTATACCTTCTGAAAATGTCTCCTTCAAGGCCATGATCCTGGCAGCGGGGCGCGGCGAACGCATGCGTCCCCTGACTGATACCTTACCCAAGCCGCTGCTGCGCGTGGGGAATAAGGCGCTGATCGAATATCACCTTGAAAGCCTTGCGCGCGCCGGCTTTGCCGACATCGTCATCAACCATGCTCATCTGGGACACATGATCGAAGCTGCGCTCGGCAAAGGCGACCGTTATGGTGTGAATATCCATTATTCGAGTGAACCCGCCGCATTGGAAACCGCGGGCGGCATCGCCCAGGCGCTACCCCTTCTAAGACACGAGCGGGAAAATCGAGGAGGCCGACCGTTTCTGGCGGTGAATGCCGATATTTATTGTGAAATCGATTTTTCCCTCCTCCTTCCGGTTTTACGGCACATGCAAACCAGCCCGGATGGGGATCTCGCCCATCTGGTACTGGTCGATAATCCTCGGCACCATGCTGAGGGCGACTTCACCCTTGATTCCGGCAGAGTGGCGCTTTCGGGGAAAAATAATCTTACCTTCAGCGGCATCGGCATCTATCAACCGAAGCTCTTTGCCGATATGGTGCCGGGTTCCGTGGCGAAACTTGCACCCCTGCTGCGCCAGGCAATTTCATCGGGTAAAGTGAGCGGCCAACATTACCAAGGCGTATGGATAGACGTAGGCACGCCCGAGCGATTGCGGCTGATTGATTCCCAGCTAAGCACTAAACACCGCCAATCACTAGCCCATCCGTAGGACGGGTGGAGCAAAGCGCAACCCATCAAAAATCGACCAGAAACCACCGGGATACTTTGCTTTATCCGGCAAATGCTGTAAGAATATTTATCCATGATCCCCATTCAAGCCTTCAGCGGACGGCGCCATCGTCTTGCATCCCAAATGCAAAAGGGCGTTGCCATTATTCCTACCGCCCCCGAGCGGGTGCGAAATAGAGATGCGCATTATCCCTATCGCTTCGACAGCTATTTTTATTACCTGACAGGCTTTGCCGAGCCCGAGGCAGTACTCGTGATTGTGGCGGGGGTTGATAAAGATGTATCAAAGAGCATCCTGTTTAGCCGCGAGAAAAATATCGAATATGAAATCTGGAATGGTTTCCGTTACGGGCCCGAAGCCGCCCGGGAAGCATTCGAGTTCGACGAAACATATCCCATTGCCAAGCTGGACGAAATGCTGCCCCGGTTGTTGGCAGACCAGCCCGCCGTTTTTTGCGCGCTGGGTGACGATACGGCGTGGGACGCGAGGGTGATTGGCTGGGTCAACCAGGTGCGGCAACAGTCGCGTAGCGGCACTACCGCGCCGGCTGAAATTCGTGACATCCGCCTTCTGCTGGATGAGATGCGCCTGTTCAAAGGCCCAGAAGAGCTTCAAGTGATGCGCCGCGCGGCAGAGATTTCGGGCGGCGCGCATCGTCGCGCCATGCAGAACACGCGTCCCGGCATGAGCGAATATGAAGTGGAGGCCGAATTGATGCATGAGTTTCGTCGGCATGGCGCGCAGGCGCCCGCTTATACCTCCATTGTCGCGGGTGGAGCGAACGCCTGCGTACTGCACTATGTCGATAACAATGCCAGGCTGAAGGCCGGCGAGTTGCTGTTGATCGACGCCGGTTGCGAATTGGATGGCTACGCCGCCGACATTACGCGCACTTTTCCAGTGAACGGAAAATTCAATCCGGCGCAACGCGATTTATACGAATTGGTGCTGTCCGCACAGGCGGCAGCGATAAACGCGGTGCGGCCGGGCAATACTTGGGATGCTCCGCATAATGCGGCATTGCAGGTGCTGGCTCAAGGTTTTATCGATCTTGGCCTGTGCCACGGCAGTGTAGATGAAGTTATCCAGTCGGAAGACTACAAGCGTTTTTACATGCACCGCACCGGCCACTGGTTGGGGCTGGATGTGCACGACGTGGGCGAATACAAGCGTAACGGCGAATGGCGCCCGCTGCAGCCGGGGATGACCCTGACAGTGGAACCGGGATGTTACGTCCGCCCGGCCGACAATGTTCCCAAGCATTTCTGGAATATCGGCATTCGCATCGAAGACGATGTGGCAGTGACGGAGACCGGGTGTGAAGTATTGACGGGAGCCGCTCCCAAAACGGTAGCGGAGATTGAAGAACTGATGCGCGATCGGAAAAAATCGAAATCATGGACGAAAACGATCGGATAATCATAAAGCGCATATCCCGGCACGGAGATACTGGCGGTCCGGAAGACGAGACCGTGCATATTTTTCGTGCCGGCGGTGGCAGCCCCGGCAAGCGTTGGCTCACTTACCTGCTCCTGGCCCCATTTTTGATCATCATGGTGGTTTTGGGCATCTTCTTTTTTACCGCATTTCTTGCATTATTCGCCGTTGCCGCCGTTGGATTCGGACTCAGGTTGTGGTGGCTGCGCCGCAAATTGCGAAAAACGATGGAGGCAGAGGAAGCACAGATGAATGCAGAGGAAGCACCCTATGTTGTCATCGAGGACGCCGAAATTATCGAGGAAAGCACCGACAGGGCAAATAAAAACAAGCGCGCTGATCACCATGAGCCGCCGCCATGAGCGCGGCGTTCATGGGTGACTATGGGGCTAGGCGATCATAGGCGACAGGTTTCAACAAAGATAAAATGCGGCAAAAATGTGGCGTCTAGCAAAGACCCCTTAAAACCCGGCTAAAACAGAATGAACATCCATCATTACGATTACGACCTGATCATTATCGGCGGCGGCCCGGTAGGGATGGCGTTGGCACTCGCCCTACGCGGCAGTGGCACATCCGTGCTGCTGCTGGAAGCGCGGGGAATGCCTGCAAAAACGGAAGACTCCCGTCCGCTGGCGTTATCTCACGGCAGCCGGCTCATCCTGCAGCGCTTAGGCGTGTGGGACGCGCTGCCGGAAGTCACGCCCATCCTTACTATTCATATCTCCAGCCGAGGCGGGTTCGGCCGAACCGTATTGACCGCTGACGACGCCGGTGTGCCGGCTTTGGGCTACGTAGTCAGTCACCATGATGTGTTTCGGAGCATGCATGAAGCATTGCAAAACTGCAATGTCGACTATCTGGAAGGGGCACAGGTAACCCGGTTGGAAACGCCTGCCGGGCTCGGCGAGGTTGAATTTCAGCATGGCGGCATCACAAAAAAAGTGACGGCGCGGCTGTTGGCAGTGGCAGACGGCGGCCGCCTCACCGGGCAAATCGAAGGCGTGACCCAACATGTGCATGACTACCAGCAATGGGCTGTCGTTGCACGCGTCAAAACGGAGCGCTTCGGGAGCCTGCCGCCCGCTGCAGTAGCGAAACCATTTACTGCCGCACTTAGCCGGTCCGCGAAACGAACTTCGCAAACAACGAAGGTTAACGGCAACGGCCCTGCGCGCACTCAACCCAGCATCGCTTATGAGCGCTTTACACCGGATGGTCCGGTGGCGCTGCTGCCTTCTGGGGACCGCTTTGCGTTGGTATGGACTGTTTCTCCGGCAGCGGCTCAGGAAATTCTCGCACTGGATGACACGGCTTTTCTTGCACGGTTGCATGGCCATTTCGGCGACCGTCTCGGCAAATTCATCGAGACCGGCAAACGGGCTGGTTTTCCCCTCGCATTGAAATACGCCGCTCCAGTCACAGCTTGCCGTGTTGTATTGATCGGCAATGCGGCACAAACGTTGCACCCGGTTGCGGGGCAAGGTTTCAATCTGGGGCTGCGCGATGCATGGGAGCTGGCTGAAGAAATTATTGCGTCGCCCGCCGACATAGGCGCGCCGGTAATGCTTGCCAGATATGGTGACAAGCGCCAAACGGATAGTAGCGTCGGGCGGATATTCACCGATTCATTGATAAAGCTCTTTTCCAATGACGATCTCGTGCTGGGAGTCCTGCGAAACAGCGGATTAAGTGCGCTGGATTGTTTGCCGCAAGCCAAGCGATTCGTCGCGCGGCGTATGATGTTCGGTGCGAGAGGATAACCGGACCATAACCCGGATGTTTGATAAATTGACGCGCACCCTCGCTGGTCTTTTTGTTTCGTATGAAAATTTCGTTCAGTCGGACGTATGAATAACTACGCCACTCTTTCACAAAATCTCCCTACAAAACAAAATCCTGCGCAATCATCACGCGAATTTATAAAACATCCGGGATAAAACCCGAAGATGCTGCCTGTAGCGAGTCGGTGCAGTTAACTGCATTATCGCCGGCCCGTAAAATCCTGCATCTATCCATTGATGGCGCAGTGGTTTTAGAAGTCATGATCATTTCCTGTTAAGATTGCACCTGTTTTGTCCTCTGTGCGCTTTGCTACTGGCATCGCCGTCAAATTAAGTCATGCGAATCGGTTCTCACATTCTCAAAAACAAGCTGATCGTTGCACCCATGGCAGGGGTGACTGATCGTCCTTTCCGACAGTTGTGCAAGAGCATGGGCGCGGGTATGGCGGTATCGGAAATGGTATCGAGCAATTCGCTGCTGTGGGGTTCCGAAAAGACCCGGCGCCGGGCAAATCATGACGGGGAAGTAGACCCCATTTCCGTGCAAATTGCCGGTGCGGACCCCGCGATGATGGCTGAAGCTGCCCGATACAATGTGGCGCAAGGGGCGCAAATCATAGACATCAACATGGGCTGCCCGGCCAAGAAAATCTGCAATGTCATGGCAGGTTCCGCGTTGCTGCAGGATCAGCCCCTGGTCGGGCGCATACTCGATGCTGTTGTCGGCGCGGTAAATGTTCCCGTTACCCTGAAAATCCGCACCGGCTGGGACACCCAGCACAAAAACGCGCTCGCGGTGGCGAAAATTGCCGAGAGCGCCGGCATTCAGGCGCTCGCCATTCATGGGCGCACCCGAGCTTGCGCCTACACCGGCCATGCGGAATATGACACTATCGCCACGGTAAAGGCCTGGGTGAAAATCCCGGTCATTGCCAATGGGGACATCACCACCCCTGAAAAAGCCAAGCACGTACTCGAATATACCGGCGCCGACGCCATCATGATCGGCCGTGCCGCCCAGGGGCGGCCCTGGATCTTCCGTGAGATCAATCACTACCTGGCCACCGGGAAGCATCTGCAGTTGCCCGAGGTCGCCGAGATTCACCGTGTGCTCATCAAGCATCTGAATGAGCTATATAATTTCTATGGAGAATATTCCGGCGTGCGTATTGCCCGTAAACATATCTCCTGGTACACCAAGGGGCTGGTGGGTTCTGCCGGGTTCCGTCATGCCATGAACCAGTTGCAAAGCACGGATCAGCAGTTGTCGGCGGTGAATGAATTTTTTACTAAACTTGCCGGCTATGGGCGGCGGTTGACTTACGTTGAGGCTGAGGAGCTCGTCGCATGAGCATTATTAACGAAAACGACATTGCCCGGTGCGTACGGAAGGCCGTAGAAGATTATTTCAATGATCTGGACGGTGAAAAGCCGCACGCCATACACGACATGGTAATACGCAGCGTAGAGAAGCCGCTGATCGAACTGGTAATGAAGCACGCCGGCGGCAACCAGACCCGGGCTTCCGAGTTGCTCGGCATCAACCGCAATACGCTCCGCAACAAGATGAAGCAGTATCAGATCAAATAGGCCGGGATAGCCACATCCGTGTCATCACAGCAGGTAACCGAAGCAATCAGACGCAATGCAAAATTGCATATGAAGGTGGATATTTACTCAGGTGATGGTGAACCGCAGCAATAGCGCTATATATTCAATTCCAATAATGACCGCGAATGTCCATTAAACAAGCACTGATTAGCGTTTCCGACAAAACCGGCATTGTCGAGTTTGCGAGAGAACTGCGCGAGCTGGGGGTAGCCATCCTGTCCACCGGCGGCACCGCCAAATTGCTGAAGGAAGCCGGCCTGGGCGTTGCCGAAGTTGGGGATTACACTGGTTTTCCTGAAATGCTCGACGGGCGGGTGAAAACGCTGCATCCCAAAATACACGCCGGTATTCTGGCGCGGCGAGATCTGCCCGAGCACATGTCAGCCATGGAAAAGGCGGCAATTCCCGCTATCGAACTGGTGGTGGTGAATCTTTACCCTTTCCGCGAGACCATTGCGCGGCCTGGATGCAGCCTGGAAGAGGCCATCGAAAATATCGACATCGGCGGACCTACCATGGTGCGCGCCGCTGCAAAGAACTATAAAAGCGTAACCATTGTCACCGACCCGGAGGATTACGCGCCCCTGTTGGCGGAAATGAAGTCATCCGATTGCGCGGTTGCGCCTGATTCCCGTTTCAAGCTGGCTTGCAAGGCTTTCTCTCACACCGCTGCTTACGACAGCGCCATCAGTAATTACCTGACCTCGACCGAAAGTGAAGGTGGAGAACGCTTGGCCTTTCCCGGACGCCTCAATCTCAACTTCAGCATCGGCCAGCATTTGCGCTATGGCGAAAACCCCCATCAGCAGGCTGCGTTTTATCGCGAACCTGTCCCTGTCCCCGGCAGTCTTGCCAGTTACATCCAGGTGCAGGGCAAGGAGCTGTCATATAACAACATCGCCGATGCGGATGCCGCATGGGAATGCGTCAAGACGTTTGACCTGCCCGCCTGCGTCATCCTCAAGCATGCCAATCCCTGCGGCGTGGCCGTTGCCACCACACCCCTCGCGGCTTACAAGCTTGCGCTTGCTACCGATCCGACTTCCGCTTTCGGCGGTATCATCGCCTTTAACCGCGTGCTGGACGGCGCCGCGGCGGAGGCGGTGATCAAGCAATTTGTCGAGGTAATCATTGCCCCCCAGTTAACCGGCGAGGCGCAACAGATTCTCGCCCGAAAGGCCAACGTGCGCGTCCTGACCGTTCCGCTCGAGACCGGCAGCAACACTTTCGACTTCAGGCGCGTGGGTGGCGGGTTGCTGGTACAGACACCTGATAACCTCAACGTCACTGCTGCACAACTTAAAGTGGTGACCAAAGTACACCCTACACCGCAACAGTTGCAGGACCTGCTGTTCGCCTGGCGCGTGGCTAAGTTCGTCAAATCCAACGCCATCGTCTTTTGCGCCAACGGTCAGACGCTGGGTGTGGGCGCGGGACAAATGAGCCGGGTGGATAGCGCCCGCATTGCATCGATCAAGGCGCAGAATGCGGGGCTCGCGCTTGCCGGTTCGGTAGTGGCCTCCGACGCGTTTTTTCCGTTTCGTGATGGGCTGGATGTAGTCGTTCAGGCCGGCGCCACGGCGGTTATCCAGCCCGGCGGCAGCGTGCGCGACGAAGAAGTCATTGCTGCCGCGGATGAGCAAGGTGTGGCGATGGTGTTAACCGGCGTGCGGCATTTCAGACATTGAGCATGTGTCGAAGCGGCGGGTCTTTCGATAAATATCCTATGCACCATTCTCAGTTTGACGCCTGTGTAGCTTGGGTAGGATGGGTGAAGCGTAGCGCAACCCATCAAAACTACGCGACGCGACACATGTCAGCACATGGGCAGCCACTGGCGCAAAGTCGGGTAGCACAGACATTTTGCAAAGTGGATGTTCGCAAATTCAGGCTAGAAATATGAAACTACTTGTAATCGGCGGAGGTGGCAGAGAACACGCTTTAGCGTGGAGGCTCCTCCAGTCATGGCGGATCAGTCGCGCCATAAAGGTCTTTGTCGCGCCGGGTAATGCAGGCACGGCAATGGAAGACGGACTGGAGAATCTTCCCATCACGGCTATCCCCGAATTAGTGGAATTTGCCAAGAAGGAATCCATCGCATTCACGATTGTCGGGCCGGAAGCACCTCTGGCGGAGGGCATCGTCGATGCCTTTCGCGCCGCCGGGCAGAAAATTTTCGGCCCGACCAAACAGGCTGCGCGACTGGAAACCTCAAAGGATTTTTCCAAGGCTTTCATGCAGCGCCACGGCATTCCCACCGCCGCCTATGCTACCTTCAGTTCAGCTGCAGAAGCCCACCAATATCTGGACCAGAAAGGCGCACCCATCGTCATCAAGGCGGACGGCCTGGCTGCAGGCAAGGGCGCCGTGGTAGCGATGACGCTGGCAGAGGCCCATGACGCCGTCGATGCAATGATGGTCGAAAACCGGCTGGGCAATGCCGGGGCGCGTATTGTGATAGAGGATTATCTGGAAGGCGAAGAGGTCAGCTTTATTGTCATGGCCGATGGGCGCCACGTGTTGCCGCTTGCCACCAGCCAGGATCACAAGCGGCTGAAAGAAGGCGATCAGGGGCCAAATACAGGCGGCATGGGGGCTTATTCTCCCGCACCCATGATTACCCCGGCCCTTCACGCCAGGATAATGCGCGAAGTGATCCATGCGGCCATGCACGGCATGGAACAGGAAGGCGAACGGTACACCGGCTTTCTTTATGCCGGACTGATGATCACGCCAGACGGCGGCATCAAAGTGCTGGAGTTCAATTGCCGTATGGGCGATCCGGAAGCCGAAGTCATCATGTTGCGCCTGAAAAGCAGTCTGATAACGCTGATAGAGCATGCCCTGAATGGAACGCTCGATAAAGTGGAAGCCGAATGGGATCGCCGCACTGCATTGGGGGTGGTGCTGGCAGCACATGGTTATCCGGACTCGCCGCGTAAAGGTGACGTGATCCATGACCTGCCGGCGTTGGGGTCGGAGTCAGCGTCTACGGAAGAGCCGGAAAAAGACTTTCACGTATTCCATTCAGGCACAGCATTGGGTGCAGAAAACGGCAAGGAAATCGTGACTGCGGGCGGACGCGTATTGTGCGTTGCCGCGCTTGGGGATAGCGTAAAAATGGCCCAGCGCCGGGCTTACGAAATTGCCGAGCAGATTCATTTCGATGGTTGCCAGATGCGGCGCGACATTGGCTACCGGGCTATCAATCACCGTAAATAGCCCATAGACAAGGGGCACTGGGCACGGTTGCCCCGGAAAAAATAACAGAGCGGTATCGGGAGTGTGTATGGACACCACGCAACAGGCTAAAGAGTTCTTCATCGGCCTTCAGGAACGCATTGTCGAGCGCCTGGAGAAAGTGGATGGAAAACGCTTTCACCGCGACAAATGGGAGCGCCCGGAAGGCGGCGGCGGGTTAAGTTGCGTGATGGAAGAGGGCAACGTGTTCGAGCGCGGCGGGGTGAACTATTCGCACGTATTCGGCGGCGGCCTGCCCGCCTCCGCCACTGCCGCCCGGCCCGAATTATCGGGGCGCAGCTTTGAGGCGATGGGGGTATCGATCGTGTTACACCCCCGCAATCCATATGCACCCACCGTGCACCTGAACGTGCGTTATCTGGAAGCGCGCAAGGAAGGCGCCAAACCGGTATGGTGGTTTGGCGGCGGCATGGATTTGACCCCCTACTACGGTTTTGAAGAAGACGCCGTACACTTCCACCAGACCTGCAAGAACGCGCTACAGCCGTTCGGTGCCGACTATCACCCGCGCTTCAAGAAATGGTGCGACGATTATTTTTACCTGAAGCACCGCAAGGAGCCCCGCGGTATTGGCGGCATCTTCTTCGATGATTTAGGCAAGCCGGATTTCGATGCCTGTTTCAACCTGACCAAGAGCGTGGGCGAGCATTTCGTGCCGGCCTATGTCCCACTCCTGGAGCGCCGCCTGAATACGCCCTATGGGGAGAGCGAACGCGACTTCCAGGCATACCGTCGCGGCCGTTATGTGGAATTCAACCTGGTGTGGGACCGTGGGACTTTGTTCGGTTTGCAATCGGGGGGACGTACAGAATCCATCCTCATGTCACTGCCGCCCATCGTAAAATGGCGCTATGACTGGAAACCCGCGACGGGCAGTCCTGAAGATAAGCTTTATACGGATTTTCTGATTGGGAAGGATTGGGTGTGAGTGAACATGGGTTTCGTCAGGTGCTTTTGTAAACCATCCGCCCTACCGGAGTACTCGCTGATATTGGGTGCTCATTTGCCGCTTCCTGCGTAACGTAAATATTCTGCTGTCGTTTTTTGTTATAAAATAGCGCTTGATACATGGGGACGTAGCTCAGCTGGGAGAGCGTCGCGTTCGCAATGCGAAGGTCGGGAGTTCGATCCTCCTCGTCTCCACCATTGATTTAAATCACATTTCTAGTTCTTAAAATCAGAAAATTTACTGTGAAAAAATAAATGTAGTAATTATGTAGGAGTGCTGTAGACTCGGGTCTCTATTCTCCATGCCATGACGTCTATTGACTCTGCCTTGAAGCTAGCCAAAGCCACAGGCAATGGTTGGGAGGCTCGACTTCAAGGGCCTCCGGTGACTGAAATATTAACCAGATTATTTCCTCGCAATACCTCCTATGTCTATAGCGGTAGTCGATTTATTCGCAGGCGCGGGTGGCCTTTCTTATGGTTTACACCAAGCAGGATTTAATGTTGCTTTAGCACTTGAGCAAGACCTTTGGGCCGCTGACACCTACAGAGCAAACCATTCTTCGACCAAGTTGATTGTTGAAGATATACGTGGGGTATCGGATGAGCGATTGCAGGCTTACAAAGGTGCGGATATTTTAGTCGGTGGTCCACCTTGCCAAGGATTTTCTATCTCCGCAAGCAATAGGCGAAAACCCGACGATCCTAGGAATCTACTGTATCTGCAATTTTTACGAGCGGTACCGTTAATACAACCAAAAGTTATTTTAATTGAAAATGTGAAAGAGATAAGACAATTTCGGTTGGAAGATGGCCGACTTCTTTGCGATGATATTCAATCACGTTTAGCTAACCTAGGATATCAATCCGTAATTCTTACTCTTAATGCCGCGTCCTTTGGGATTCCACAATCTCGTGCAAGAACTTTTCTTATAGCAGCTTTAAAGAAACTGAAGTTTAGCGCTGCTGTCCATGAACTCTTATCAACTCAACAAGCCCCCAATTTATTTTCTGAGAAAGAAAATGTTGTTAATTTGTGGGATGCAATTTCCGATCTCCCACCTGTAATTCCGTGGGAATTAGAAGAGGATGCAGTTTCAGAATATATTCTACCACCCGTCAACTCCTACCAAGCTTTGCTACGTAACGGTTCACGTCACATAACCAATCATGTACCCATGAAACATACTGGTCGGATGATCGAGCGTTTTAAGCATCTTATCGGGCCGCTTAACGAAACAACTCGAATACTACCTCAGTCTCTATCTCCGAGAACAAGGGGTAACTCACTTATGATTAGTAAAAAAATATATGATCAGAATCATAGAAGACTGGATCCATATAAGCTATCGCCAACAATAACCGCGTCGTTTTACTCAAGTTTTATACATCCATATCAACCGAGAAATCTGACTGTTAGGGAAGCGGCAAGACTTCAAAGTTTTCCTGACAACTATATTTTTAAAGGAAAGCGAACTACCCTGAGTAAAAAGCTCTTGGCCCGGAAGGGTGAAGTTGCAGATCTTCACCTTGATCAATTTAATCAAGTAGGAAACTCTGTTCCACCCCTTTTAGCTTATCGTTTAGGTAATTATTTAAAAAAAATAATTTACTCATGAGCTTTAGATACTTGGACCTGTTTTCAGGTGCGGGAGGGTTTTCTTTAGGTTTAGAGTTGGCCGGACTTTTGCCTGTCGGGGCAGTGGAAGCAGATAGATTTGCGTGTGAGACATTCAAACATAATTTTCCGCATACCCCCCTTTTTGAAGGCGATATCCGAAACCTTACTAAACCCAGAATACAAAATCAGTATGGAGGTGTTGAGTTAATCGTAGCAGGGCCTCCCTGCCAAGGATTCTCGGTTGCTGGGCCATCTCAGTATGGAATTATTGATGAGAGAAACTACCTCATTTTGGAAGTTCTCAGATTTGTCAAAATTCTGAGTCCCCGATTTTTTATAGTTGAAAATGTAAAAGGTTTACTTTCGGGGAGACTTTCGCCCGAAAAAAAAGCATTTAAGGAGTTTATCGGTAAAGTTCAGGAAGCCGGTTATGAAACAAAACACTTTGTTTTGCAAGCGGCGGATTATGGCGTACCCCAATGGAGAGAACGAGTTTTTATTTTTGGTGCTCGGCATAAGAACGATCTTCCTGAGGAGATCCCGAGACGATTCGGAAATATCACTCAACCATGGTGCACGGTATGGGACGCGTTGAGCGACTTGCCTCCAGCTGATTACGGCACGGGTCAAGAAAATTTTATGGAATATATTTCAGAAGCGAAAAATCCATATCAACAATGGCTTAGAAGCTCTTCTAATGGTCTAACAAATCATGTGGCTATGAAGCATACTCAACGGTTAATTGCTCGTTTCCTAAAAATACCGATAGGGGGATCGCTCGTTGATGTGCCTGCTGAATTTGGGCAGCGGGTAAGAAATGGATCAGATCTGGATATCCGAAGTCGCTTTAAAATGAACAACCAAAGACTGGACCCCAAAAAAATTTCTACAGCAATTACTGCATCCTTTCAGTCGAATTTTGTACACCCATTTTTACATCGAAACTTAACAGCGCGTGAAGGAGCAAGACTCCAATCATTTCCGGATCGTTTTACATTCCTAGGTCCTAGAACACTGATGAGTAAAAGCTTGCTTAAGCGAGAAGGGCGACATGATGAAATTGGGTTGTCACAATATAATCAAATTGGAAACGCAGTTCCACCACTGATGGCGCACGCAGTAGGAATGGAAATTATTAAAAAATTATGACCCTGCACGTTGCTATACAAAAATTAGTTTTATTAGTGCTTGAACCGTCAGGGCATCCCCATGGCAGTAATATTCTGACTAAAACTAAAGGAAAGTTAACTGAACGACAAACAATCCCATTGAAGACTGCAATTGAGGCATATATCGATATTCATCTTGTTTTGAAAGACTATGAGGTAGGGAAGATCTCCTTAGGAACACTGCTGGCAAATATAGAAATGTACTATGATCTGGTCAGAGATCCAGCTGTAAATGTTTTTAGTCATCAATCTGATTTCTTATCAAGCCTCCTGCCAGAATTGATCTGTGTATTGTTTAGACGTGTCATCGCCGAATTAGAGAACCCATTTGGAGCTTTGATAGTAAACGCACAAAAGGACATGATAATTGAGTGCAATTTTGATGTTGCAGGTGGGGGAAGGATGGTTGTAAAGAGGAAGAGAATGGATGTGGCTATTGTAACGCCCAGCGTGGTCACGTTTAATGGATGCGATCTCGACTTCGCTATTCCCTGCGTATGTGCCGAAATAAAAACAAACATAGATAAAAACATGCTTTCAGGGATAGAATCCTCTGTTGAAACGCTCAAGAGAACATTTCCCAGAGTTAAATATTTCGCCTTGGGAGAGTACTCTGATTTTGAGATACGAGCACAAAATTATGCTTCCACCTTTATTGACGAGATTTTGATTATTCGTAATCAGAAACGAAGCGAGGTAAGAAAAGCGGCTCATTCTAGAAAGCTCTTATCTGAACCCTTACTTTATTCTTTTCTCGGAGAGATTAAAGCTCACTTGGAAGAGACCGCGATTCAGCAGCCCAAACTCACCAAGCGCATGCTAACGGGCCGATTAACGTGACATCATTAGATAAAGCTGATCTACCAGGGTATTTTGGTTATTTCGGTACGTTAGCTCATGGTCCGGTATTGAAAAATAAATATTGCGAAACCAAAGACCCTCAACTCTACCTGGTTCTCAATGCTTACGAAGAATTCGTCGCGGCGGCATTGAATATTCCCGTGATTACCAACGATACGGAGTCAGTTAAAAAGGCGATCGAGCAATTAACCGATATCTTAAATCGCTATAGAAGCTTTGCAATACCGGTTTTGGAAAAAAGAGATAATTCAGGTCAAGAGAATTTACGTTCCAGCATTTTAGAAGAATTTTTCCAAATCTTGCTTTTTCCTTTAACCGGCCAGATAAGGGAAAAACATGCGGATGCACTAAAACTCGGAAAAGCAAATTCATATGTTGGGCTGACCTTTGCCCCACGTTCATTCTCTTCACTATTTGAGAATCCCACTCCTTATATACACACGAAAGACCAAGACTTTGTTCTTGGGTGTGCCGTAGAAGTTATTTCACGAGCCAGATGCACAGACCCGACAGCCGTGGTTACAACACTCTCCGAAGTGGTGATTCCCGTGATTGCGATTGAAAGCAAAACTTATATCGAGCGAAATATGCTGGATTCCTGTGCGGGTACTGCGAGGCGAATTAAGGCTGCGATGCCGTATTGCTTATACATAGTGGCGGCTGAATATATGAAAATGGACGAAGCTTATCCTGAACTCACTGATATTAATGAAGTATTTATCCTCACAAAAAAATCGAATTCGCACCGTCTAAAGTCAAGAAATTCTGGCGCTGAACCTCATGTGATTTGTTCAGACCTTATCCAAGATATCTATAATATGGCGGCAAGTCATCTAAATAAGATTTGGTGGTCGCCTGAAGATGCGCTTTCTCGAGGAAGGGTTATTGGTAGGCCGTAGGACTTGATGAAGTTGATGAGTTATTGTTATCGAAGGAGCTCCAAGAGTCCAGGGGCAAACTCACGTACGGCAATTGTTGCCGCGCTTTCGTTCGCTAGTTCCTTAAGTTCTGTCGGGTTTTTTCATCTTATTTAGCTCGCAGAATGGTCCACTGATGAGTTCGAGTAGAAACACAACCCTTTCCTACTCTGTACCAACTATCTCGTTCCCCTTGCCTTCCCATCAACGTAACAAGGCGGTTCCGTTTGCCTTTTTGGACAGTCTCAAGCGGATGGCGCCATATTTGAATTTTCTACAACAGACTTTGCGTAGTGCCCGGCGCCACCAGTACTCATAACCAGACGCTAGAGTTCCTGTAACGGTAACAAGAACAGGACGGGCATTGGAGCTGTTACGGGTACCGTTACTGTGACAGGTTTGCTAGCGCTACTGTTACAGATAGAGATATTTTTCCTGAGTGCTATGGCCAAGCAACCGGGAAAGCGAATTAAAAAGGTCAGGGCTAGTTGGTTCATAGTCTTCCTCCTCTTCGCGATAGTAAACAATACAGTCAACGATGGACGTACAGGCACTGGTCAGCTGCGGGTCGGGAAAGACCAACGGGATTGGCAGGGCTGTGTCGTTTTCACAATGAGAAGTTCTGACGCCACCCGTCAGATGCTATCGCGTCAAAGATGAGTCTGAGTGTCACAAAATTTAGACACCTGTTGGTTCTTTATCACATGCACACATGTATTTTCAGATATTTTCGCTCATTTCTTGCCTAATTTTCCCGTAACGATAACGGTTACAGGACATATCGCTTTTTTAGCAACTCTTGCATTCTGTCTCCTCCTAACAACCTGTGGAGACAGAAACCATGCAAGAGAACTTACTCTCAACTAAAGAAGCTGCTGTATATCTCGGTGTCAGTGAAGCGTTCCTTGAACGTGACCGGTGGGCCGGAGCGCGTGTGCAATACATCAAGATAGGTTCACGTGCGGTGCGTTACCGCTTGCAAGATTTGGAGAATTACATCCAGGCATGTATCTGTAAACCCAGCACCTATGCGGGTCGGAAATGAACACAATCAATGGCCGACCACTGCCTGAAGGCGCGTCCACAGTTTACGGAATCGTTCATTATCGCCTGCCGGCATCTGATAGATAGCGTTAGAACCTGTAATTCTGGAAACGGTACAGCTCTGCCGTCGCGAGAGACGGTAAATGATGTAACATACATTTTTCTAGAGGTGAACGTGAGCGAGATTTCGTCATTTGAGGCCTTCGAGAACGAATGGCTAGTGGAAGTCAGGGAAGGTGACCCTAACACGATTGAGCTGGGCAATCGGTTCTCAAGAAAACTAGTGAGCCAGTGGCTCGACTTTTCCGAGGAGGTTGATTCTCCCGACGACATTGCTTACTGTGACGGAAGCGGAGACGGTGGTATTGACATCGCTTACTTGCAGCGAGGGGACGACAACGAAGAAAACTCGAACGCGGGTGACACGTGGTATTTAGTGCAAAGTAAATATGGGTCTGCCTTTGTCGGTAAAAGAACCGTGTTCGAAGAAGCGCACAAACTTATTGAAACTTTAGACGGAAAGAGGAGCAACCTTTCATCGCTCTCAAAAGGTGTTGTGCAAAGACTTCAAACTTTCCGGACTCAAGCATCTGAAAAGGACAAGATTGTTCTCGTATATGCCACGCAAAGACCGCTAATAGACGATGAAAAACGTGCAATGGAAGACGTACGAGTGATGGGCAAAAACCGCCTTGGCACGATGTTCGAGACCCTAGCTATTAGCCTCGAAACGATTTACAACCGAACCCTTGAAGAAATTAGTCATATTAAGAAAACATGTATCCCCATCACTGCTCACTTGGTACTATCTGGTGAAGAAATGCTTGTTGGATCGGTTGGACTTATTCAACTTTTCGATTTCTTGAAGAAATACAAATCAGCCACTGGCGATTTGGACCTGATCTACGAAAAGAATGTAAGAAAATTTCTTGGTAGTCGGCGAAAAGTAAACCGAGGAATCGAAAATACCCTTTTAACCAAACCCGAACGATTCGGCTTGTATAACAACGGAATCACGATAGTTGTCGAAGCATTCCAGAAGGTACCCAACAGCATCGAGTACGAACTAACTGAACCATTCGTAGTAAATGGTTGCCAGACTACGAGGACGATTTGGGAAGTTCTTTACAGAAAGCTTGAGGCGGGAGGTACTGGACTTAATCAGGAACTTGAAGCTTGGAAACGCACCCTCGAAAAGGGAATAGTCGTTATCAAAATAGTAACAGTGGGCGTAAATGGTGAGGCGCTCCTAACCGAGACTACCAGATATACAAACAGTCAGAACGCGGTAAACGAGAAAGACTTTTTGGCTCTTGAAAGCGATTTTCAAAATTGGCACAAGAACATGGCCACAAAACATAATGTTTTTTTGGAAATTCAGCGCGGAGGCTGGGATTCACAAAAGGCCTATCAGAAGCAGCACCCTAACACCAAAGCTTTCACCGAGTGTATAAACGCGTTTGACTTGCTAAAAGTATACGGTGCCGCTTGGTTGGGAGAACCCGGTATCTCTTACGGGAAGAACCCACCCTTTGCTCCTGGCGGTAGTCTGTTTCACAAGATAGTGAATCAGGACGACTTTGGACTGGACGACTTGTACGCTGCTTTTCAGCTCCATAAGTCCGGTAGGCGTTACAAGTTTGGCCGTGGCGCAGAGAAGAAACAACGGAGTCAGACCCGGCACCTCTTCTATATGCTGACGATTGAGCTCCTTAAAGATTGTTTCATCGCCGCTGGCTTAACCGCAACTAACAAGAACATTACTAAAACCTTCTTAAAACTCGCTCAACCCGAGAATGAAGCTCTATTGGATGGGCTTCTCGGTTACGCTATTTCAATAGCGGACGACTATTTGACCCTTGGTCATGAATACAGTGTTTTCAAAGAACCCAGCTATCTGGAAAAAGGAAGTGACCTAAATAGTTTTTTGAAATGGGATCAGCTCGGCAAAGGAAATCAGTCGACTCCCTTGCTCAATAACTTGCTCGCACAGTACAAGATTGCAATGAAGGGTGGAATTGGAGGTCAGCCGAAGTACAGAGACATGATTAGAGACATCATTCTCACGCCCGACATGGTTTCGTAATACACGCCGCTTTTACAGCAAATCTGCCTGTGGCACTTTACATTAATCGCAGCTGATACAGTCCTTCAGACTAAGTCTGAACTATTACATCTTAAGGAAAGCGAAATTAGCAGCTAGTTTTCGACAACATCAATTTCCTAACCTTCTTGGTTGCCACCAATAAGTTTGAGCATGAAACACTCGTACTTTTCCAACCACGGCCTTAATCGTTCCACCCCGATCTGTGTGTAATGTGATGCAGTTACATCACCCTTCATACTATGCCCGAGCAATGCTTTAAGCGGATAGGCTGGACAATCCAAACTTTCTAACACGGTGGCAAAAGTCCGTCTTAAGCCATGCACAGTAACGTCACTTCCGGCCGCCCTATTGGCCCTTAACATCGCCTTGCGTGGCTCACAAATTCGTCCTGCTTTGCCATCTTTACCCATCGAACTAAATACATAATCGCCCATGCGCCAGTTCTTCATTAATTCCAATAGTTCTTCAAGTCTTGGAGTTATCGGAATGGTTCTGTCAGTGTGATTTTTAGTATCTTTGAACGTCAGCGTTTTGGCTCTTGGATGAACGTCCTTCCATTTTAAAGAAGCAGCTTCGCTGCGCCTTGCCCCGGTTAGCAACATGAACTCCAGATAACCCCCCATTACTTTATTGGGCAGTAAGCGCAGTGTTTCAATGAAGGGCTTGATCTCATGCATACGCAAGTGATCTGTGCGAGGCGCTTCTCTTATCCATATACGTTTAGCTGTAAGCGTTGCGACTGGATTAGCTGGCAGAATTTCCGTGCCGTAATGGGCTTGAGCGTAATTTAGTACTGAGCGCAAAAACCGCATTACCGAAGATGCTTGTGATGAACCGCTACTGCTTTCGGCTATTTCCGTATAGCGATTCGAGATCATGTCAGCAGTAATGCGAGTGATAGGTTTGTTTTTCCAGCTTGAAAGGTAGTGATTCAGGTAGCGATAATAATCAGATTGGGTCCGTTCCTTGAGTTGGCGCTCTGACATGAACTGATTGAAAAGAGCCTCAAGTGTGACGCCTTCCTCAGCCTTTTTCTTTGCCTCAAGCCGAGGATCGATCCCTTTATCCATCATGACGATCAACTCGCGCGCGCGTTCACGCGCTTGGGGAACCGTCCATTCGGGAAATCGACCAATACTTAGCCGCACAGTGCGACCGTTAAATTTGCGATCGACGATGAAAGTTTTGCTGGCCGCCGTCACTCTGACGCCGAAGCTCTTCATCGAATCATCCCATTCGAATTTTTGACCAGATGCGGTCGGATAGGCTACTTGCTCGATATAACTCTTTGTCAGATTGGGCATTCCTGAAATTTCCTACACAAACCAAAATAAGGTCGGGTGAAATTATAGCGTGTAGGAAGAATGTAGGAAAGAAATTTCAAACAGGAGGAGAATTAGGTGGCTTTATTAATACATAGATTGTTGATTACTCGTATATTTAAAACTACCTAAATCTTGTTAAAACAATCTTCATCGCATTTCAATGCGAAGGTCTGAAGTTCGATTGTCCTCGTCTCCACCAATAAGATGTTCCACCAGTTCCATGAAGTCCTAGAAGCCCGCGCCTAAAGGGGAATAATTTAATAATAAATAATCCCAATTCAGAATCGACGCCCCCAGTCAGGTTTTTGTCATGAAATGATGTGGCGGTGCGCAAGGCCAAGCCCTACAAGATAGCGGACGGTGGGGGCATGTACCTTGAAGTGATGCCGAACGGTTTGGCTGATGTGGAGATGTTCTACATGACGCTTCCATTGCTTTCAACGAGATGTGTTGCGTCATTTCAGACATCCGGAAGAAAGATGGTGTTGAGAGCCACGTTTGGAAAACTCCAAGCCCATAGATTCGGCGATGCCTATAGACTTGCGCGCCAGATAAAAGCAGAAATCGAGGAGAGGGCGGGAGAGCTGGAGTTGCTGCGTGAGTCCGATTGATTGTGGGAGGCCAGGTGCCCACGCAGCCAAGCGTATGTTCGTTATAGAGTGTGAGAATCATCGCGACGCGTTTCGGTTTTTCGGCTGATTGTCTGTCCGAAGAAATAGCCGAGCAGTACAAGAAACGAGTTTTCGATGATATTTGTAGTCGGCACCCCGGCGAACATTGCTATTAAAAGCGCCAATCCGATTAAAACAAGAAGTAATGCTCCAACAACAGAAGCAATTGACTCTCGTTGAAGCAATTCTTTCCAGATTGCCGCCCTTTCTTTAAAAACTTGAATTTGCCATTCTGCTTTAATCTGCTCCCCTGTTTTTACCGCAGCCTGCTTTTGAGCACTATCTATATCGTGCGCCGTTTGGCTTAATATTTGGATCTTCTTCTCGCTTTCATCTATTTCTCCAAGGAGCTTTGTCTTCTCAGACGAATCCACTACGTATTTTTCTACTATCTTGAGCGTCCCTATCTTTTCTGCTTGTAATTTCTTGATTCGTTGAATTATAAGTGCTTTTCTTGCGAGAAGTGCAGTCCCTGCATCTGCCACGATACCTTTCGCTTCATCCTCTACAAATCTTCCATCTGAAGTTCGATTAAGTCGAACAGTTCCAAAGGATTTTTTATCTCTTAGCGCATTATCGATTTCAGCGAGGCTTTTTTCCAATTCTTCAAGCGACTGTTTCTCTATAACGCTCTTGGACAGGTTCCTTTTCTCAAGTTCGCTTTCAAAGTGCTTACTCACTGCATCTGCGAAGCTTGTAATCGTATTGAAGCTATCTATTAGCCATCCTCCTGTTCCCATTACCGTCTCCAAATTATCTCGTTATTATGATTAAGTACATGAGCAGACCGTTTTCCTATCCGATGTGTCGACCTGGAACATCCACGTTATAAACATAGCTGATAGTTGTAGCTTTTTCCTAAAGAAAGTCGCTTGCGAATTGCCCTGATTATCCGATTAATTTAGTCTACTATTACATGTGCAGTTTGAGAAATTGATTGTGATTTGGAACGGTTATAGTAGGCCCGACTGAATAATTTTATGATGACTCATAATGAAAACTTTTGATTTCTACGATCGAGGCTCCGATCGCCCCTGGATTAACCCGATGCTCACCAATACGGTGATAGTCGGGCATACAACGGCCACCAGTACCAAATTATGGATGCGCGCCTACCAGCCGAACAACTATCGTATGCTGCTATGCCCCGAACCCATATTGAATTATGGAGAGGTTGCCACCGATTGGAACCCACAAACGAAGATTGAAAACGGAAAAGAGATTTTTTTCCTTGAGAATGCGAATAATGGCGATACGCGCGAGATTGCGAATGCCTTGCTCACAGATCAGGCGGACTTGGCGTTTGATCACGACATCACGAAAGTCTGGGAAGTCGATGGTCTGCAACCTGGTCAGCGCTATTATTACGCGGCCTTTGCCCTGAACCTGAAGACAAGAAAAACCCCGTGGGAAATCGCCCCGGATAATAAAGTCAACCGTTTCAAAACACAGAACGGCTCGCAGGATTCCATGACTTTTGGCCTCTTCAGCTGCCATATGCCATACAGGAAAAATTCGTTCGACCTCGTGAATATTCACATGTGGGATCGGTTGGGCGACGAACTTGATCAACGCAGCGGCGAATTTATCCTGGGCGTCGGAGATCAAGTCTACGTTGATGGGAATTCCAATGTCAGCATATGGGAGTGGCTGAAAAAAATCCGCAAAGAATTCATGCGAGAAGTAAAGCCGGAAGATCGTGTCGAGGTGATGCGCTCGTGGTACCGGGATATTTACCGGGGTTATTGGGGTCATCGACAACTACGCAATGTATTCTCGCGCTTTCCGGTTTATATGATGTGGGATGATCATGAGATTCTGGATGGCTGGGGCTCTTACAATGCCAAGGAAAGGCGGAATCTCCTCGACTCCTGGTGGGACTGGGGTGACGATAGCGAGAAACTCCTGCTCCTCAACCAGATGTATGAGGCCGCCAAGCTTACTTATTACGAATATGGCCATTCGCACAATCCTGACACATCAACGGATCAATTCGACTATCCTTTCACTTGGGGCACGGCGGCGTTTTATGTTCTCGACATGCGTGGACAGCGCGACTATACCCGTACAACCGACGATAAAATTCTGGGCAAGGCCCAGATGCAGCGCTTCAAGGAGTGGCTTGAGTCCGATGCCGTCAAGAACGCAGAGTCGATTTTTGTGGTTTCGCCAGTACCTGTCGTGCACGCAAAGAGCTTCGTCGTTAATTATCTCGATGTTCTCAGAGTGGCTGACGATATGCGCGATGAGTGGGAGCACGAGAGTAACTGGGTGGAGCGCGATGTCCTGCTGGATGCCGCCTTCGCCGCAGCGAAGAATAACGGAAAATCACTTTATTTTCTGAGCGGCGATGTGCATATCGGCGCGGCGTTCCGCATGACTCATAAGAAGTATCCAGATGCAACCGTTTATCAGTTGACATCGAGCGCGATAACCTACGACCTGCCATGGGCAAAAGCTTCCACATTGGCATTGGTTGTCAACGATCATGGTCTATTGCAGAGAGATAAGGACAATAGCCAACCTAATGTTGCGTTCCAGTTGCTCATGGAGCCTTGCAAGACCAACAATTTCGCGATTATTAATGTTCAGCGCAATGATCAGGGCAAGACCGAAGTAAATTGGGATCTTTACGGTTCCGCGGAGCAACGCGCGACGGTCACCAAGTTGGAGCGACTGGTGTTGATTTGATCCAGCTTGTAACGCAGCGCAAAAAGTAGGATAAACCTTAATATGTAAGGCAAGGTAGTGAAAATTTATTCAGATGGACGCTGTTGACCTGGCCAGCAAGCCTTAAAAAACGACATTTCAATGAGATCGGCTTTGGCTCTGCGCCGGAGGCTACCCGCAACCAAATCAAATGTTGCCTTCCAGTGGCTGTTGAAGGTGATCTTCATCCCGTCAAAAAAGGGGCGCAGAAGCGGCCCGCGCACACAGCATGTACTGGCGGTCGAAAACATCCTCATTATTTCAGCGGCAAGAAAAAAGGCGCAGGCAACACCAAAAACGGCAATGCCTACCTGGTGTGGGCTTTCATTGGCTTTCATTGAAGCAGCCAACTTAGCCCGGCGTTTCAGCACTGCTTGATCCACATGGGTGACAGGCACGACTCGATCGTAGCCAATACTAAGACTAAGGAAACGGGTTCGACTGGAAACAACAAACAGGTCTGCAAAAAGAAAAAAAATAGCAGTCAGAAAAACAGCAGGGGAAATTTGGTTTCGCCCTTGATTCAGAACCGGCTAATGGGTGACCCCATAGATTCCCGTAAGACTCTACCAGAAGCCCTGCAATCGATTTAAATGGAGGGGCGGCTTTCCGTCTATTGACGAGGTAGATATAAATCAGCTTGAATGCTAAGCAAATTTAGAAAACGCTACCCTCCAAGAGGTATCAGGGCGAGGGCAGAGCATCCAGATCGGTCCATGTAACATGGAGTTCGTAATCACCAGCCGAAGCCTCGGGATGATCTTTTTGAAGCAACTGCATTGCTGTGGTACGTATTTCTTCATCATCAGATACTGCCTGAAGGATAACTGGGCCAATACTAGGTTTGGTTCCGTCCTTCGATTTCAGTGAATATTCTAATTGGCGCATGTGTTTCTCCGTTGGTTAGGATCTCCGCTGATTGATTATCCGGGTACAAAGGAAAATATCAACATGAATCACGGGGCGGCAAGGTGGAAAGGCGCATAATCCGTTGCTTCCAGCGCCTAAGCTGCTTGGCGTAAGAAACTTACCGGGCGTGGAAAGAAAACAAATAAGTATCCAGATCTTGCGTTACTGAAGCTCATCTTAAGTGTGTTAGCATCTGACAGATAATGTCGGAACTTTTAACTCTGACGCGGGGTGACGGACCAAAACAATACTACTCGGGATAGGTTCTGGGTATAGATGGTTGGCGAAAACGATGTAAAGCGATTCAACCAGCGACTACGCAAAGTGCTGGAATTTAGAATCCTTTAAGGTATCCTTCGGGGTGCCGTGAGCTGCATCAAGCAACTGCTAGTTGTTGCACTTATTTGAATCCGCGCCATATTAATGATTTTTAAAGAGGATGGAATGTAATGAGTTTCAAATATATTGTATTTATTATTGCCCTTAGTGCCACGTTGATTAGTTGTGGTGGCGGAGTTCCCGAAGTAAATTCAACGAATTGTTCTGGCGTAGGAATGCAGTCGGTACTTACAACTTTCGACAGTGAAGCTGAGCGGCAAGCATTTATTGATAAATGCCAATCTTTTGCAGGAAAATAAAGCTCGGGACATGCTCCCAACTTGAGTGCGTTGTCATCACCGGAACAGATCGCCACTCTTGGGCACGTTATTTCTGGTCAGCCGCAATGGCGTAAACTTCCCACTCCGATCCGGCAGTAACCCGTGCTGCCATGCCTTCCAGCATGTGCGCAGCGGGTGGACGTATGAGCAACAAGTAAAGCGGATGGGCAAGGTGCTCTGCACTGGCCACGTTCCTTCTTTGGTGTGACGGTATTACATTCTTACAAAGCGCCCGGCTCATTTAAGAATACTAAAGTAGTCACGGACTAAATATTGCTGCGATCCGGTATAGAAGTAGTCTGGATTAGCTCGGGCTTGAGTTTAAGTGAGCGCGCACGCCGCAACAGTGCCGGCAGGTCTACCCAGCAAAGGATGCATTACCGCTGAAGTCGCGCCTACAACAGGTGCTAGTGGCGGCAACGGAAAGTTCCGAAACCAGCAGCAGCAATATGTAACCACGCGTAAGAATTCGCCGGATCCTGTCAATTGACGCTCAAACATGGCGCCTGTATATTAATCTGGAAATGTGATGCGGATGAATTTGACATTCAGAGGCCTTGTTTGAGAAGCGGGACCAACCGCATCCAGGATCAGTTTAGTATGGAATTCCCGATGAAAGTAAAGCCTGACTAACTTCAGGAACGCAGAGCCTTTTCTTAACTTCAGCTATTTTTTTGCCCCGTCTCTTTATTGACCTCAGCGCCGTGGTGCGGAATATACATATATTCTTTCGGCCAGTTCGATCACTATGGATAGAAAGTAGCGCTGCTCGAGTGGATATTGGTTAAGCATAATCAGGGATTCAAATGAATGATGCATGGGCAGCATTGAAGGCGGATACATTTCGGCAGTACGGAGAGTTTAGCTGGCGTTGTATTCTCAACGGTGTTGTAAGCAGACGGGCTTTTCGGGTGGTTGTTACAATGCGGCTATGCCAGATGGCTTATTCTTCTCGCGGATCACTTCGAGTTTTTCTGCTGTTTTTCAGGATGCTTCATCAATTAAGCACGCAGTTGGCGGGACTGGATCTTTCGTGGAGAACGGATATACAACCTGGTTTGGCGATCACGCACGGTTGGGGTTTAGTCATTAGTCCAAATGCGCGCATCGGAAAGAACGTTACGTTGTTTCACGGTATCACCCTTGGCGCGCGCCACCGTATTGCGCCAGATGGAGAACGACTGGTTGAATATCCGGTATTAGAGGACGAAGTTTGGATTGGCCCGCACGCTATCGTTGTAGGCGGCGTGACAATTGGTCGCGGCAGTCGAATTGCCGGGGGCGCATTTGTTACCGAAAGCGTGCCACCGCGCTCAATTGTCAGTGGTAACCCCGCCGTTATTATAAAAAGCGATTGCGTTCCTGATGTAAGTTTTCCTGCGCCGGTTTGATGTAGTGTCCGCCATTCTGATAGAAGAATTAGAAACAGCCCTGGGCCATTCGACGTCCTGCAAAGGCGGCCGCCTGGCTCATTCAAGAATGCCGAAGTAGTGACGGACTAAATATTGCTTCGATCCGGTACAGAAGCAGCCTGGATTAGCTCGGTTTTGAGTTCTAATGAGCGCGTGCGCCACAACACTGCCAGCAGACTACCCAGCAAAGAATGCATTACCGCTGAAATAGCACCGACAACAGGCGCCAGCGGCAGCAACGGGAAGGCCTGCTTGGCCAGCACAATGGCAAGCCCGGAGTTTTGCATGCCGACCTCAATGGAAATTGTGCGGGCGGTCTGGCGCTCGCAGCCCAGCATCCAGGCGAAATTGTAGCCAAGCAGGAAACCTCCTCCATGTAGCAGCGCAACGGCGAGAATCAGTTCGAGGCCATGGCTCAGTATGGCTTCTGCATTGGCGGCAAACACCACGGCACAGATGAAGCACACCCCTATCACCGACAGCAGCGGCGCCATCGGCATCACGCGCATGACCAGGCGCGGAACGTAGCGGTTGAGCAGGATGCCCAGCACGACGGGGATAATCACGACTTGCAGGGTCTGCGTGAACAATAGCCAGGTATCCACGGGGACCATGGTTCCCGCAAGGAATCTGGTCAGCAACGGTGTGAGGACGATAGCAGCCAAAGTGGAGCAGACTGTCATTACCACTGAAAGCGCTACATCCGCATCTGCGATATAGCTCACCAGGTTTGAAGCCGTACCGCCGGGGCAGCAGCCCACCAGGATCAGGCCTACGGCAAAGTGCGGCGGCAGGTTCAGCACATTAGCCACGCCCCAGGCCAACAAAGGCATGATCGTATACTGGCCCACAAAACCGATCGCCACCGCCCTCGGCATGCGGGCGATTCTGCGGAAATCCTCAAGGGTCAGTGTCAGCCCCATGCACAGCATGATGAAGGCAAGGACCAGGACCATTACGGAGCCCTGATTCATAGCCACCAACCACGCCGGCCAGCACAGGGCGATTGCCCCCGAGAGAATCATCCAGACCGGGAATAGAAGGGTCAGTTTCTGGAGCATGGCGGTGGGGGAAAAGCCTCAGCCTTTGGTCGGAGCAGACCGTGAGAACAGGATTGTGTAATGCTGCGCGTGGCGGCTGATCAGCCGGGTGCAGTTCAAACCCGCTGCTCCAGCCATCTCCTGCAAGGTTGAAAGGCATTCAGGGTAATCGTAGTCATGGACATGGGTACAGGCTTCCTCCAGCTGATCCTGTGGCACGTGCGTCCATTTCTCGCGCATGAATTTCAGATAGCCGTCCAGATAGCTTTCCCGGTCCTGATTTTCCTCCCGCACGACATCCACCAGGATCAGCCAGCCGTTTTCCGAAAGGCAGCGCCCCGCAGCGCGGAAAAAACGTGCTTTCTCATCGGGCATCAGGTGATGAATCGCAAATCCCGTGAAGAGGATATCCCAGGTTTTCCCCGTCGACTCTACTGCTTCCAGAAGGTCTCCATGGGTCAAAATGACCTGGCCGGTCAATTCCGCAAGGTACTCGCGCGCCTCTGCCAGCGCCGCTTCGGACAAGTCCACCCCTTCATACAACGCGGGGGGCGATCGCTTCAGGCAGGGCGTCAGGTAGCGTGCATTGCCACAGCCCAGATCCAGCAGACGATAATGTTCCTTATCGTTTCGCAGCTCCAGTAGATCCCTGATCCCGCTATATATTTCATTGTGAAACATATAGTTGTGTTCCGTGAGCAAGTCATAGAGCGACCATGAGCGTGTGAATATGGTGGTGGGTTCGGCAGAAGTCATGAGCTGGGGTGGGTTAGCAATCTGGATCGCACTTTACAATATACCGAGGCTCAAAGGTACCCCCTATCCAGCCAAGCGGCACAATACAAACATAAACAGGCGAGTCGCTTATAAGCCAGAGCGATCATTGCTGAGTTGCTGCATCAAGCTATTCCAAATTATCGATAAGCGAATTTTAAGCTTCCTTGACGCGCTGCCCGGAATGACCTACAAAACATAGTGGAGCAAGGGAATGCGGCATCGAAATCTAATATTTTTTATCCTGCCGGACAAATGAATAACGACTATTCCTGGGAAAAATGAGGCAAAAAATATGCTGGAGCATATCTACTACCATATTGGCATAGTCGCTCGTGATTATCATGAAGCCGCCGAGTACTACTCGAAGGTGCTGGACGTAAAATTTACCGAACCCGCAGAGAGTGTCGTGTATATCGAAAATCCAGAAACACAACAGGCGGAAACCATAAAACTGACCGCGATGTACTCCCGAAGCCGCCCGCCCTATCTGGAATTGCTTCAAGCCACCGGTAATGGAATATTTTCGGAGAAGAATGCAGGGCAAATTCTCTACTTCGGCATCTGGGAATCAGATATAGAAGGCAAAATAGAAGAATTAAAGCAGCAAGGTATCGACATTGAAGCAATTCTTCGCTCGGAGTCCGGCCAGCGTGCTCGCGCGATTATTACTGCGCCCGACAAGATGGGTGTGCGTATCGAATACGTAAGCACCTTATTGCGACCTGTTACCGAAGCGTGGGTGCTCACCGGCAAGTATCCGGGTCGGCAGCATTAACATCAGCAAAGTCGCTCACCAATAAGGTTTGTGGGAAACCCTCTGAGCAAGCTTGCGATTCCCCCCGTCATGGACGTCGACATGCGCTTTTTGCCGAAAAGTGCAATACTTTCCAGATGGTCACCGCAACATTCCGGTTCTACGAGGAACTGAACGATTTTCTCGCGCCTGAACGGCGCAATCGCGAATTTGCTTGCCCTTGCGCCCGAGCGGCGACGACCAAGCACATGATAGAAGCGCTGGGCGTGCCCCATACCGAGGTCGAATTGGTGCTGGTCAATGGAGAATCGGTAGGCTTCGAGCGGTTATTGAAAGATGGCGACCGGGTCGCGGTTTTTCCCAGGTTCGAGATGCTCGACATCACCCCCATGTTGCGAGTGCGCGCGCAGCCCTTACGCACGACGCACTTCATCGCCGATGCCCACATGGGCGGGCTCGCCCGGTTACTGCGCATGGCAGGCTTCGATACGCTTTACGATAACAACTTCCAGGATAGCAAAATAGAGGCTATCGTCGCGCGCGACGGACGCATCCTGCTTACGCGTGACCGGGAACTGCTCAAGCGCCGCACAATCACCCATGGGTGTTACGTGCACGCATTAAAACCGGCCCAGCAGTTGTGTGAAATATTCGGCCGGCTGGATCTCGCGCGAAGTGTGCGGCCGTTTACGCTATGCCTGGAATGCAATACGGCATTGCATTCCATTGAAAAAAAAGAAGTGCTGATGCGTATTCCACCCTTTATACGCGAGCATTTCGATTACTTCAGTACTTGCGATACTTGCCAGCGCATCTTCTGGAAGGGTTCCCACTGGCAACGCATGCTTGCTCTATTGGATGAGTGCATGGCGGGCAGCCAATCCTCCTGAACAATTTATATAGGCGATTTTTGAAAATCGAGCTGTCCGCCTGATCGAATAAAAAGCTTCTTGTCGCGTAACATTACACCGATGTTCGTCGTGTTCCCCATTCGAATTTATCGATGGATGTGGTAGCATTGCATCGCCGAGGTCGGTACACAACGATAAGTTGTATTTCGTTGTTCCGCCCCAGGTTACTTAGAAATTCCGGGTCGTTAGCTCAGCTGGTAGAGCAGCGGACTCTTAATCCGTAGGTCGAGCGTTCGAGCCGCTCACGACCCACCAATAATCAAAGGATTAGCTTAAACGCTAGTCCTTTGTTATTTTTCAGGGTAACGTCAGGGTAACTTTGCAAGAAATTCTTGATATAAAATGGCACGGGATCATTACGACGCTAGCTTATTAGTGACCTCGAAAACGGACTGCTTTGCCGACGGATATTGACTAAGCGATTACATACTAACAAATTGCCATACTTTATTTTCTGTTGGCTCGATCAATGATTAACCGTAAGTTGGCAAACAGCTAAAAATCGTTCTATCCTCATCAGGGCGCCAACACAACAAGTCCTATCCAACGTTGCAGAGCTTCTGAAAGGCGCCCACATCGCTTATCTGGCAATATTGCCACTGTATGTTTACAAAACGAGCTGCTGAGTAGTGTCAATCAAGTGTCAATATTACCACTACCGTAACTACCGATAACAACCAAGGAGTTCATCATCAAGGCCGCGCATTTTCAACAAGATCAACAAGAAAAAAGAGCGAACCGTGAAACCCATGGCCCGTTGAGCATTGTCAATATTGCCGCATTGACATATTTACACTGTCTATCTGTGCACATTGACACTTGTATATATACGCAATGAGGCCAGAGCAATTCGCTGGGCGAATTAGTTCATATAAGAATTCCAGTGGATTGCTGTCATGGTGGTGTCTATGCGCAGATGGATGCTGAATGTTGCACAACTATCCCACTCGCCCCTTTTTGATCACGCATATACTCTTTGAATTACAGCGATTTTCTGACTTGTCGTACTTCCGCCTATTGTGGCATATTGGGGTCGGTTTTAAGGGGATCGAAGCTTCATTCGATAGACTGGCAAAATTTCTTCTCGACATAACTTGCCCGTCAGCCGCTTAAGCTGTCACTGGCTAATACTCTTGATCAGATCCGTTCATTACCACACGGAGGATTCCCATGGGCAAGGTGCGCGTAAGAGGTTTTGCAGTGTCCACCGACGGCTTCGGCGCCGGCCCAGACCAAAGTTTGGAACATCCGTTGGGCAAGGGAGGCCGGAAGTTGCATAACTGGTTCTACCTGACCCGGACGTTCCGATCGATGTTGGGAAAGGACGACGGGATTGATGATCGCTTCGCCCGCGCCACGGCGGAAGGCTTCGGCGCATTCATCCTCGGCCGCAACATGTTCGGACCGGCAGGCGACGATTGGGGCGGACCCGACTGGAAAGGCTGGTGGGGCAACAATCCCCCGTATCACGCGCCCACCTTTATCCTCACCCATCACGCCCGAGCGCCCATCGTGATGGAGGGCGGGACGACTTTCTATTTCGTCACCGACGGGATCGAGTCGGCGCTCGCTCAGGCCAAAGCGGCCGCGGGCGACCTGGACGTGAAGATCGGCGGCGGCGTTTCGACAGTCCGCCAGTACCTACTCGCAGGCGCAATCGACGAGATGCATCTGGCAATGTCGCCGACCTTCCTGGGCCGTGGTGAATCCCTGTTCACAGGCATTGATCTACCAGGTCTTGGATATCGGGTGACAGAGGTGGTCCCAACGGAGCTGGCGACCCACCTCGTGCTAACGCGCTGATCCGCATCATCGCACGCCTCCACTTCAAGAGCTGCGCTCTCGCACGCGCGTATCAGTTCAGCTAGCCGACGATGGCGCCGACCAGGTTTAATTCGCGCCTCAGCCACTAGTGCCTCTTCACATAGGTTTTGGCGGATTAAGTGGGACTGGCTGCCCAGTCCGCGCTAGACGCAGTTAAAGAACTGAAATAAAAATATTGATTTCGGGGGCGAGCATTGCCGGTCCCGCGCTTGCTTTCTGTCGTAGTCGCGCCGTCGTTCGAGAGCCGCACCGAAGCGATCAAGGTGCGCCTCTGACTGCCATTTTGCTCTCCTGAGCCATGGGCCCGATAGAAACGCGCGTTTCTGGGGAGATTCCTGGTTTCAAAGGACAACAAACCGGCAGACAATATAGCCAGGTGGATGCTTGATGGGAAATCGGTTGCTGCCGACAAGGAAAAAATCCTTGCCTGGATTTCGACCTTAGGGCTTAAATTGCCGCTCCGTACTCCCGAAGTTACGGTGGCCCTAGCATCAAATCACGCCGGGCGGGATGGTTGAAAAGGCGGACAGGGCGAGTCTGCTCATGAAACACCTGGGCCAGCGTTACGTGCAGTACGTCAACCGCACCTACCGGCGCAACGGTACCCTCTGGGAAGGACGCTTTCGCTCCTGCCTTACTCAGACCGAGGATTATTTGCTTGCCTGCTACCTCTACATCGAACTCAACCCGGTGCGCGCCGGTATGGTACGGCATCCTTGCGACTATCGCTGGTCGAGCTATGCGGCGAACGCCGAGGGCAGACCGAATCGTCTCATTCGACCTCACTATCAATATCTCTGCCTGGCGCAAAGTGATGCCCAGCGTCGCATAGCCTACCGCGACCTCTTCAAGACGGATCTGGACGCAGACGTGCTTAGCCAGATTCGGGATTCCACCAATGGTAACATTGTGCTCGGGGCTGAGCGTTTTCAGAAAAAAATTGAATCCACACTCAACCAACGTGCCACACGCGGCAAGGCGGGCCGGCCCGCAAGGGCAGTGAAGGAAAAAAAGATCAACTGAGGGTGTTCTAGGCGAGGCGTGGCGAACGTGATCTGTCCCTCTTATGCTTGAGTCGTCAGAGGAAAATCGTGGAAAGCATTTGACCAGACGGATCGTGGCTGCTTCCCAAGCGAATAGAGTGTTGGCGCCGGATAAGAATTGATTAAATTTTGAATCGTTGCCGGTCGACAACTGACGATGAGCGAACCAATAGAAAATAAACTATTAGGATGAAATCGTCTGGTCAGAGCTAGCCTGCATAGATAATCAGCCCGCATAGATTATCAATATATAGTCGGCAATAACAGCATTTACAGTAGCGGGCGTCCATCACATTAATTTTCAACCGCCAGCAACAAGCATAATTGTAAATAGCATAATCAGCACCGGTTATCACATTTGCAGGTACTATCCGAATTCGCCCACTCGAGATATGCAATCCCCTAATGCAAAGAGAAGTTGAAGTGAAATCCAGGTACGCTGTGGTGGCGGCCGTGCAGCTGCCGAGCGTGAGCGATAGCGAGTTCGAGGCGTCGCTTAGCGAGTTGCGTGAACTTGCAAGAACACTGGGGTATGAGGTCGTACGCACGTTCGTACAGAAGCGCTCAAGTTTCGACGTCACAGGATATCTTGGTGCCGGCAAGCGGCAGGAGATACGCAGCTTCGTGAACAACGAACCCGCCGAGTTCGAGGAAATAGCCGCAAGCCCTGATAGCCGGGCTATCGATGTCATCCTGGTCGACCATGAGATCTCTCCATCGCAGGCGCGCAACCTTGAAAAGGAGGTCGGCTGCGAGGTAATGGACCGCACTATGGTCATCCTCGAAATTTTCCATCGCAACGCCCGCTCTCGCGCTGCGCAGGCCCAGGTGGAGATTGCCCGCCTCGGGTACATGGCGCCGCGCTTGCGCGAGGCGGCGAAACTTGCCGGGCCGCAAGGACGGCAGCGCAGCGGCGTCGGCGGCCGGGGCGGTGGTGAATCGCACACTGAGTTGGATCGACGCAAGATCCGTGACCGCATCGCCGAACTTCAACAGGAAATCGCCGCGATGGATGTCGAGCGCAAGACGCAGCGTGTCCGCCGGCAAAAACGTCAAGGGTTCGCTGGCGTGGCGCTCGTCGGCTATACAAATGCCGGCAAGTCCACCTTGATGCGGGCTCTCACTGGAAGCGAGGTGCTGGTCGCGAATAAGCTCTTCGCTACGCTTGATACCACGGTGCGTGCTCTCTACCCGGAGAGCATGCCGCGCGTGCTCGTCAGTGATACCGTCGGTTTCATAAAGAATTTACCACACGGGCTTGTCGCCTCGTTCAAATCAACGCTGGACGAAGCGCTTGATGCATCCCTGCTGCTCCACGTCATCGATGCGAGCGACCCCGGGTTTGAGCGCCAGCTTCAGGTCACCGATAGCGTGCTTGAGGAGATCGGTGCGAATGTCGTGCCGCGCATCCGCGTCTTCAACAAGATCGACCATGTCGGCGATGCAGCGGCGCAAGCTGAACGCGAAGCGGCCTTGCGGACACAGTACCCGGATTGCGTGGTAATGAGCGCACGCCGCCCCGACGACGTCGCGAAGCTCCGCCAGACGATTGTCGCGTTTTTCCAGCAGGATCTGGTTGAGGCCGAGCTTTTTCTTCCCTGGTCGGCACAGCAACTGCGCGGAGGAATATACGCAAGCTGTCAGGTGCTGGAGGAGTACTCGGACAATGAGGGCACCTTCTTTCGGGTTCGCGGCGAGCCCAATGACATAAAGGACTTGCGCGAGCAATTCAGCCAAGCGAGATAAATTCAGCGCCTTTGGTCCCAGCAAGCTGATTCTATGTGCCAAGTGCTGGCGCTGGTCAATATTCGTCCGGCAGCAACGCTAGATAAGTATAAAATGGTTCAAGCCAGACTTGAAAACTGCGGTCAACGGCGGCAAAGTAATAACAACCCAGGTAGGAACCGTTAGCTATCGAATGGTTGCGTTTATCACTATGTGAACATCATCAATGCAAGGAGAGCATCATGGCAAAAGGTCAGCAAAGGAAAAACAAAGAAGCAAAGAAACCTAAAAAGAAACCGACACCCGCTATCTGACTCGCTCTTGCGCTGAACAGATCGAGTGGCGGCGAAGAGGGAAAGATATCGCCGATTTTCTGAAGTTTGGTGTATCGAAATTAGCCGGCGGTACTAACCCGGCTTTAAAATGAAAAGTGCTTGAATCACTGCAAGCCTTATTTGTTTGGCTTGCCGATTCGGACAAATCTGGTAACTGTAGTCAACAAGCGGCTCTCTGGTGGTTAATCCAACGAGATAAGGCCAATAAAGCAGAAGCGTCCTTCTCCTCGTTCTAAATCTCTTCCTTGATCTGATCTCCTGACCAATACTGCGATAGCTCGTGCAATACCTTTTTTAAACTCTGCATTTGAAGGCCATCCAGGTATCCGAACGAAAAGCTCATGCTTTCATCAGGCACATTCACATAATCCGCAATTGTCAGTCCGCGAGCGAGTATCCTGAAGTTGAGCCTATGTATTCCAATTCCTGAAGCAAAGGCATCGACCAATCCTCCTCATTCTCAAAATCTGCAACAGAAGTTTGAACAATGTTTCGCGGTGCCCTTAAGACGTTATCATGAAAAGAATTTTGTTGTTGCTATGCTTCCTGCTGCTCGCGGCGTGCGCTCCCCAGAAGGCATTGGAGGGATTCGATAGTGATTTTGATGGCGGCAAAACCTGGGCTGAGCTGCAGGTACAGCTGCCCGCCTACCCTAAAGTTGAGAATCTGTTGCCTTTTGACGCTGGCCCTGCAAGCGATAACTTTCACTATATTGACGCTCCTTCCATCGTGGTGGGAAAAGACAATATCGTGCGCTACACATTGGTAATCAAATCCCCCCAAGGCGCGACAAACATAAGCTACGAGGGTATGCAGTGTGCGACCGGTGGTGCTGGAGAGAACGTGAGAGCGGAAGTGTTGATATTTAAATTACGGGGTCCCGCAAAAAGGTTATACGCGGTAGCCCGTGACGATAGGACATGGGTACGAGCGCGGGTATCAAAGTGGGAGGAACTCGAAGATGTATCACAGCACTATGCGCAGCGGGCGCTTTCCAGATATTTCTTTTGTCCGGCTGATATTACCGTAGGAAGCAGAGAAGAGGCCATTCACGCATTCAAGATGGGCGGCCATTCACGCGTGATCCAGTAGGAGGAGTAGTCACCAAATTCCCACATTTTGGCCCGGACGTGCCGAAGGATTATCCAGGTCAAGGTCACGTTCGCCCGGAATAGCTGGTCACAAACAACCAGAATAACCGTCACGTTCGTCCAGAACCCCGGGTCACAACGGACCAGAATACCTACAAGCTTGATTCCAGCTGCTCCAATATCTACCTGAACCCAAAAGTACTACAACGAAGACTATTGACATTTGGCAGTAATCCACATCTGTAACGCAGGCTACACAAATGCCCACAATAAGTCCGTGGAAAGCGGCATGAACGTTGGCTTTCCACCTAACTATCTGATAATACTATTACATTTTTTTAGTTTAAAAAACGGTCAACTAAGTAAATAGCGTTACAGAAAGCTGACTTACCCCGCGTGTCCAGAGGTTATCCACAAACTTATCCACAGCAATTGTGGAGAAGAAATCGGTTGTTTTCGCTAACCAGGCTTGCCGATCCGTTTAATCGTCTGGCTCATATGCGACGTCTACCAGCCCTTACGTGCGCTAGCAGACGGATTATTCAAATTTTTCTCCATAAACTCATCAGTAGTTCTGTTAATTGGATTCTATTGATCTTTAGGAGGTGAGCGATGAAAGACTTTTCGAAATATAGATGGTATCAAATGATGAGCGTAATGGTTCTTGCCGCTGTGTTCACAGCAGGTTGCGCAACGACGGAAAAAAGAGATATGGCGGCTCAGCTTGCGGTCGCGAAAACTGCGGTTGCCGACGCGGTAAGCGCCGGGGCGCCGGAATTTGCTCCAGTGGAATTGAAAACCGCCCAGGACAACCTGGAGAATGCAGAAAAGGCAGCGATGGATGATGACTACAAACGTGCCAGAAAGTTAGGCGAAAACGCGCAAACAAATGCGCAATTAGCGACCGCTAAAGCTCGCGCGGCGAAAGCAAAGCAAGCAGCAGACGCATTGAAGGAAAGCGATCAAACACTACAAAACGAAATGAACCGCAAATTAAAGTAATTACCTGGAGGAGATACACTCATGAAAAAAAATGGCTATTTAACCATCTCGTTTATGGTTATCGCAGCGCTGGCGGCCTGTAGCTCGACGCCAAACGCACATCTGGATAGCGCCCGTAGCAGCTATCGCAGTGCCCAGAGCGACCCCAAAGTTACAAATCTCGCGCCCTTGGAACTGAAGCAGGCAGGCGACACATTGACGGAAGCCGACAACGCCTGGAAGAAAGGAAAAGATTCTGCCGAGGTGGATCATCTGGCTGATATGGCACAAAAGCAGGTTGCAATCGCACAGGAAACCGCGAAGCGCAAAGCCGCTGAAGCAGATGTGTCTGCCGCCGATGCCGAGCGCAATAAAATTCGCCTTTCTGCAAGAACAGAAGAAGCGGAAAAGGCTCAGCAACAGGCACAAAGCGCCGAGATGCATGCGCAGAGCGCAGAAATGCGGGCAAGCGCGCTTGAATCGCAGCTTAAAGAGCTGAACGCAAAAAAATCAGACCGGGGTACGGTCATTACTCTCGGCGACGTGCTGTTCGATACCAACCGTGCACAGCTTAAGTCGGGTGGCGTTCGCGAGGTACAGAAACTTGCTGACATTCTCAAGCAGAATCCCCAACGCAACGTTGCAATTGAGGGATTCACAGACAGCACCGGCAGTGAAAACTACAATCAGGAGCTTTCCGAGCGGCGCGCCGATGCGGTCCGCGATACCTTGATGAACATGGGCATTGATTCCTCCCGCATCACAACGCGAGGTTATGGAAAAAGCTTTCCGGTCGCCAGTAACGGCAACGAAGCGGGCCGGCAATTGAATCGCCGGGTGGAGGTGATCATATCCGACGATAGCGGGAATATCAGGTCGCGCTAGGGGTTCTCGTACCAAGATTCTCGTAAGGCGTCTGTCGTGTCTGTCGTATGAGCAAAGAAACGACCAAAAAAAGGCACGACAGCCGCTTTGAGGATGCTGGTTCTGTTGTGCATTGCATCTTATTGTCGTAGCAAAACGTCGATCCGTGGGTCGAGGGTTAGACGCTCACGACTTTTATAAATCAAGCAATTATTCGAATTTCTATTTCGTGGTGATTGAAGACAGCTTCGCTCCCCTGCTTAGCCTTTCAGGCTGAGCAGGGTTCGATAACAACTCATATTTTCACCTGCCCGACCCCGTGATCCTGGATCGGAAAAACTACCGTGCCCACGCTCCATAGCGGCGCTTACCGGGATTGCCCTTATTCTCCTTGAAAACGGAATCGAAACCAACCACTGGAAGTTCTCGTTAATCCGGGCATCAGCATTCGCCCCCCTTTTCTGCATCTGTGTCTTGAATCTCGCAAGTCTGCTTCGCAGGGATGAATGGTTCGCTCAAGCAAACCCCTCAGCGCAACGCGACAGCGGCCAAGCCATAGATCAGGACAGCCAACAGAATTACCACGGCAAAACCCAGGTGAATAGCCAGCAAGGTCGCCAGGACGGCGCCGACGACCGAGGCAAAACCATTGATCGCCCACGCCCACGGAATGGCATCCGGGGTTGTAGACGCCAGCCGCATCATGCCGGTAGGAAAAGGCATTCCCATGCACACCGCCAGCGGCGCGATCAGCAACACCGAAATCCCTATCTTTGCCACATCCGGCAAGTGGATGAGCGCCTGGAACAGGCCCGGCAGGATAACGAGATAGAGTAGCGATAAGGCGCCCATGACCACTACAGCCACGATCAGATGGCCGCTGCCCGTCGTTCGCTTTTGCCACCGTCCGGCAAGCCAGCTTCCCACCGCCGCGAAAACCAGAAACGCGCACAGCACGACCGCCACGGCATATAGCGGGTGAGCCAGGAAAAGCAAAAACTTCTGGATGAAGGCGATCTCTATGAACATGAAAGCCAGGCCAATGGCGAGGAAATACAGTGCCACCCGCCCGGTGGGCAATGTATGTCGGCTCCGCGAAACCGCCAGCGGCGCCAGGATCAGCAGAATGCTGACGACAAATGCCTGTACCAGAGCCGCCACCAGAAGCGGATAGCTCCAGTCGAGAAGCGGCATGCCCCCCCGCTCGCGCAGGGCGAATAATTCAGCGGCGGCTTCCCACTTGAAGAAATGGAAAAAAAAGGGCCGGTCATCAGTTGCCGGTTCGATATGGAATTTGTACCGGTCTATAAAGTTCTGCCGTTGCGGGCCTAGCAATGCAACAGCTCCCTCAAAGAAATATGGCTGCACCAAAACGTTGTAACGGTTTGCCTCGTCGGCGCGCATGCCCGGATAGTAGGCTACGTCGAAAGAACGCTTGCGGCTGAATTCCTTGACCACCTCGATTTCGCTCGCTGTGAAATCGCTATTTTTTACCAGCAAGGTGACGGTTTTCCAGCCGCGTATCATTACCAGCCGCTTGCCGGGGTTGGGCACGCCGTTTCGCTCCAACGCGAGCGCTGCCGTAGCAAAAAGCTTCAGCGCATCGCGTGGCGGCAGGGTCAGCCAGCGCGTGACAGCTAATATGCCGCCGGGTCTGAGGCGGCTCAGGTAGGTCTGAAGTGCCTCCACCGTGTAGATATAGCTTTCGCTCAGGCCATAAAGTCCTGCCGAGGCGACACCAAACGAATCCAGCAACGCTACCTGCACAAGGTCGTAGTGCTCCCAGCTGGCGTTGGCGAAGCCACGCGCCTCGCCTTCGTGCACGTGTACCCCAGGCTGGGCATAAAGGTCACCGGCAAAATCGTGGAAACGCCGCCGAACCAGATCGATGACGTTGCGATCGAGTTCCACCGCATCAACGGACGCTGCGCGGAAGTAGAGCGCCTGCAATACGTCGCTGCCGGCTCCCGCGCCCAGCACCAGCACCTGTGGCCGTACATGCGGCCGTGCCAGCACATGGTAAGGCAGTGCTGACGTAAACTGGTCGAAGTAGGCCAGCGGCGCCAGGTTGCCATCAAACCGCGTTAAGACGGACGGCCCCTCGCCGTCCACGAATACCCCCAACTGAGGCGGTGGCTCGTCCGTTGCGTTGAGACTCATCCCCGGTGCATGGCGGAAGGGAATACGGGTGTTTTCCACCACGGTGATCTGCCCCAGTGGGCTGGAACGCTGCTCGATCACCTTTGCCCCGGCAACATTCAATGTCTCGCTCAGGTCCTTATAGGGCGAAAGGTGCACTTGCAACCAGTCGCCGGGCAGTGCTACAGCCACCAGAAAAGCCAGCCCTGCAAACACGCCTGCCAACCATTTCGGCCGCGCCTTCAGCTCGATGATAGCAACGGCGGCCGCCAGCAGCGCCAGCGCCGCAAGGATGATGAGCACCTTATTCGGCGGCGCCAGAAACAATACGCCGATAACGCCCAGGCTGCCCACCCCCGCGCCCAGGATATCAAAGGCATAAATACGGCCTGCTTCTTTGCCGAAGTGCCACAAGACGAGGCCGATGCCCAACCCTCCGCAAAAGAAGGGCAGCATCATCAGGAGATAAATGGCAAGCAGCTTGGCTAACTGTGTTTTGTCCCACAGCAGTTCGAGCGGATTAAACGGAACCTGTTGTGTCAGTAGAAACGCTGCAGGCATCAGAAAAGCCATCCCCGTGGCAGCCATGACGTAGACTGTTCCAACGTGTGGAATGATTTTTTCCTTCAGCAACGTTAGCGCCGTTCCGCTCGCTCCATAGCCCAGCATCGCCGCGCTGATGATCATATAGGCGAAGTGATGCCACAGCACGATGCTGAACAAGCGCGTCAGCAGCACCTCATACGCCAATACGCAGGCAGAGAGCAATCCAATGGCAATAAATGGCGGGCGCGGCGCGTTCACGGCTAATGTCCGCCGGTAAGCGGAACAAAACTGACCGGCACGATTTGATGGGTCGTCACCGAGCCGTCCGCCTGTTTCTCCACCAGCATCAAATATTGCGTCATAAAATGCGTACCGAGCGGGATCACCATGCGCCCGCCTGGTTTTAGCTGCTTGAGCAGAGGGGGTGGCACATGGCTTGCGGCAGCCGTCACCATAATGGCATCGAACGGCGCCGCTTCCGGCCACCCGTAGTAACCGTCGCCCACTTTTGTTTTTATGTTGGCATATCCAAGGGATTTCAGCCGCTTGCCCGCTTGATCCCCGAGCGGTTCTATAATTTCCATTGTGTAAACCGAGCCGGCTATTTTCGCGAGTACAGCCGCCTGATAACCCGAGCCGGTACCGATTTCAAGTACTTTGTCACCCTCCTTGACTTTCAGCAGTTCGGTCATCTGTGCGACGATGAGAGGCTGCGAAATCGTCTGGCCATAGCCGATTGGGAGAGGGCGATTGAGATAGGCAAAAGGAGTTAGCCAGGCAGGCACGAAACGATGGCGCTCCACTTTTTCCATCGCTGCCATGACACTGGGACCCGGAGGGGAACTGCCGGATGTGGCCAGCACTTCTTCCATCATTTTATGGCGCAACCCTTCGAATTCCCCGCCTTGGGACGGGAAAATCCAGCAGAAAAAAAGGAGTGCGCCAAAAGCGAAGCGGCGTTTCATAACCTCATTAAAGCAAATCCCCGACGGTTTGCCGGGGAAATGGAGGTTGCGAAGCTGTTATCGGAGATTATGCCCGTTCAGTTTCCCCTGATCCGGGGTATGCAGCTTTAGCGCGGAGGCGGCGGTGGTGGGATGCCCGGAGGCGGTGGCGGAACTACCGAACTCCGCCGTATGCTTCTGGCCGGGGGATAAGATGGGTAAGGTGTATCCATGTATTGGTTGCCGCCATTTGTATAAGGGCCATTGGTGACCTGGCCCTGTACAGGGACGCGATGGCCTTTCCCGTACATGCATTGTATGTAGCCATTGTCGTAGCGCTGTTGGCTGGCGTATCCCGAGGCCCCGGCAGTACGCGTTCCAGCCAGGCCTCCAGCCACCAGACCAGTACCGGCCCCAATAGCTGCGCCGCGTCCGCCGCCCAAAGCCGCGCCTGCTGCCGCTCCCAGCGCCGCACCTATCGCGGCGGTGCCTGCTCCACTGGATATTGATGCCTGATTCGGATCCATGCCACCGATTTGTTCATAAGCGAATTGTCTGCAATAGTAATCGTCGTAACGGAATTCCTCGAAGCTTCTGCCGGAGCCCGGCAAAGCCATTATGCTGGGCCCTCTCGGCATGCTCGTACAACCGACGAGCAAGGACATGGCGAGCAGAGCGAATAATCCAGGTATTTTTCGCATCGTGATAGTACTTTTATTGGCTGGGCTCGGGCGCGACCTGCAGCCACCCGTCCGGGCATTTTTTTACGTAGGGGTAATACCCTTCCGGGTTTCGGCAGTAGTGCCAATAGCTGGCAGCCTGCACTTGTGGCTGGACCTGCACGACTTCCTGCTGCTGAACGTAAACGGATGGTGCGGGGGAAGCCACAACAGCAGGGGCGTACCCATAAGGCTGCGCATATCCGTAATTGGGCGCGTAACCATAATTAGGCGCGTACCCGACAGGAGGATAGCCATACCGGTTTCCATAGCCATAAGAAGGTGGATAATAAGGCGCCCTGCTGCCATAGTAGCCCAGGCCATAACCCAATAATCCCATGCCTAACGCCAGTCCATATCCTCCGTAACCTCCTCCATGGCGGTGATGGTGCCCGTGATTGTGATGGCCATGGTGACCACCATGGCCTCTGCCCGCCGATGCTAATGGAACCGACCCGAGCAGCATAAGTGCCGCGCACATCAATTTCATTTTTCCCATTTAGGTCTCCATACCCAAGTAGTGCTTGTGTTTAATCAACGAAGACGGGCGCTCTTTATCACCATCCCTGCTGGATATAAACCGGCGGTGCGGGAGGAACGATAACGGGGGCATATCCATAACCGGGCGCGTAGCCAGCGGATGGATAGCCATACTGGGGTGGATAGGAGGTTGCTCTATTACTCAGATAGCCCAGGCCATAACCTAGCAATCCCATTCCTATCGCGAGTCCATATCCGCCATGACCCCCTCCATGGTTGTGATGGTGGCTGTGGCCGTGATGATTGCGGTGGTGACCATGGTTATTGTGACCGTGGCCATGGCCTCTCCCCGCCCAAGCTGAACTCACGGGAGCCATCCCAAGCATGATAAGAGCGATGCAGGCAAGTTTTATTTTTGTCATGAAAGTCTCCATTTCCTCGATAAGGATCACAGTTGATAAAGAACCCGTCAGAAAACAAGTCAAAAACAATTTCGTGCTCTTAATCGATATAACGCATCAATAGACAATCGGTTGTCGTATAGTTACATAAACTTCACAAAAAATTCACAACTTCATGCTATGCATTCATCTGTTGAAAAATATGTTGTGCCCAAGATGGTGTTCAAGGTTGAAGAGTAAACGGGCCAAGCCGATCTGCGTTATTGCGAACAGGTAGTCCAGATGGGTTGACTTATATTGCTCATGAACTGCTGGTTGTACTTCAGTCCAATAGTCAGGGGGTACCGAAGTAAGTAAAGATAGAGAAAGCCGAAAAATGTTTTGAAGAGAATATGACGTTCCTGCGGTTAAGGGCCAGATTGCCGCAAAGTTGTCATCAATAAAAAATAGTTTAATAAGCACAAGAGGAGATCGAACATGCATAAAGGTTTATCGGTATTGTTTTTGGGTGTTGTTCTGGCGTATGGCAATACGGCGGTAGCGCGCGAAGGTGGCGGTGGGCACCATGATGGTCATCACGGAATGGCTGACGCTGGTCAACATGGGCAACCGGGTGGAATGGCGTCCGGCCACATGGGTCAGCAGGGAACCGAGAACTCAAACGCACAGTGGGCTGTCGGGGCAACAAAGGGGCAGGAGCGTTCCGACTTGAGAAATCAAGACCATCATGGGCATGAAGTTGGAGGCAATGACCAAAATCGTGGAGAAGGTAAGCACAAGGGGCATGAGCATGCGACAAGGGACAAAAGTGATAAGAACAACAAGGGCAATAGCGGCGATGGCAATAAAAATGGAAAAGGCGGCAAGCACGGGTCTCACTGAGTAGGCGGGAAGGCAGTGGTGGAATAGATGCAGAAAAGATTAAGGACAAAAGCAATACATTTCAGAAGGAGTTACGATGTCAAACGAATCCGTTAATTATTGGAAATTCGCGACAGTTGGAATACTGCTGGTCGGCGCAACCGTCGCCGCCACACTAATGGTTACAGGAAGCGATTCCAAGACTGAGCCGACATCCTCCACAGCGCAAGTCGACGAAACCCCAATCGCGGACGCAGCGGAGAAGACTGGGGCGCCAGACACGATGGTCAAGGAAGCTGCACCAACTGGGCGCAGCGCGCGTGCTGCCCAGTCAAGCCGGAACGCGTCGGCTGCGGTGCCGCCGCCCCCGCCGTACTCGCCGCAAGCTGCATATCCACCCCAACCGGCCTATCCTCCGCAGTCCGTCATGGAAGCATGCAACCGATATGCGAATGAGCAGGTAAACAGCAAAACCGAGGAAGTGCTTAAGAACGCAGCGCTGGGTGCTGCTATTGGTGCTGCAGTCGGTGCCGCGGGTGGCGCAATCGCAGGCGGTGGAAAAGGTGCCGGGAAGGGTGCTGCTATCGGCGGAGTAACCGGGGTAGCGGGCGGAACTCTTTACGGACTCAACGAAACCAAGTCACGCGATGGGCAATATCAGGCTGCTTATTCCTCCTGCATACGTTCGAAGGGTTATTAGGGAGAACCGCCCTTCGAGTCCTCGAATATTTATCTGTGAGGAGAAGACGAAATTTATCATTCCGGAGCCTGACCGGCTAGAACCAGCAATGATGTGGCGTGACTCGCACGCTGCATCATTGCCATACCTGTTTGACAACTGCATAACGCCTGAACACCATTATTTGCTCGGCGTGAAATAATGGAAAATGCGTGCTTTCCTTATTCCATCACTGCCGGTAAATGCGCGGCGAGCGCGTTTTTTTCCTTGGTTGACGTGCCTAGCAGCGCATAACCCAGCAGTTTGTCCTCTGCGCTTTTAAACAGGGCCTTGACGCCGTTTTCATCTTCCTCGACCAGCCATTCGCCTTGAAAAGAGATATCGGGCGGCGATACGACGGCTGGACAAGCCGGTGTTTTGACCAGCACGGGCATGGCAGGGTAGCGTACCGGAGTCAGCGTTTGGGCAAGCGTAGCGGCGAGCCCGCGTGCCGCGTGCATGATCGGCATCACGAACGGCAGTACTCTACCTTCCACTTCGGCACAATCGCCCAGAGCATAAATATCCTCATAACAGGTTTGCAGCGAGCGGTTGACCGAGATACCGCGATTCACCGCAATACCGGCTGCTTGAGCTAGCGCAGTCCGTGGACGCAACCCAACAGCGGAGAGCACGATATCCGTCTGGATGATTTCTCCATTGGCGAGAGTCAGGCGCAAGCTTTCATGAATCCGCTCAACGTACTGAGTCGCCGCGCCCAAGTGAAAAACCACACCGGCAGCCTCCAGCCTGCGTTGCATGAAGGCCCCGCCGGCCTGCGGCAGCAGCCGCCCCAGAGGCTGGGAGCTGATATCGATTACGCGTACCCGGTAACCCGCCATGGTCAGGTCGTTGGCAAATTCGCAACCTATCAGGCCCGCGCCCAGAATGGTTACATCCTTTTTTCCTTCCAGCGCATCACGCAGGCGTTGGTAGTCATCGAGATCATTTACGGAAAGAATATCCTCTGCTCCCTCCCCTTCCAGAGGCAGCCGGATCGGATCAGCCCCCATGGCCAGGACGAGTTGACTATAGGTCAGTTTCTCTCCATCCTGCAATGTCACTGTTTTATTGGATGGGTCTATGGCCGATACCCGGCTATAGGGCCGGATGGTCATCTTCAGCTGCGCGGCCATTTTCTCGGCGCTGGCATTCAGTATGGACGCAGGCGTCTTACCCGTCGCCAGCGCGTTTGAAAGCATCGGCTTGGAATAAAATCCGCCATGATCCGCGGAAATGATCAGCATAGGCGTTTCCGCATCCAGCTTGCGGAATTCCCGGGCTACGGTATAACCGCCAATACCGCTGCCGATTATAATTACGGGTTCCTTGCTCATGTCAGCGCAACCAGTAGTTCAAGACCAGCACTCGTCATCGCAGCGTTACGTCTTTTTTCGCGCATGGTCTCCACGCAGGCGAGTGCGCTCATATTGCGTCGAGCTACTTTTGTATTAACATAGGTAGAAATGCACTGTTTACCCCTATCCTGTTGAAATTTGATCATCCTGTTTCCTTGTAATTATCAAATGGCAATATTCTTTTCTATTTCGACGTTAAAAATATGAACACGCGTTTTGAAACGCGGCGCCTGGTATCCTGATATTTAAGCGGGCAACGGCAAAGCCTTCTTGTAGGATGGGTGGAGCGAAGCATAACCCATCATTTGGTTGTCCCATGTCCTATCCGTACGCAGCAATGACGCGGCCCAAAAAATTATCTCGCAGGTTGGGGTGACGAAGGAACCCCAACGTTTATTTCCAGTGCGAGAATGTTGGATGCACACCTGCGCTAGCTAAAAAATATGAGCATGCGTGCGAAATACGCTCCCGTATTCGGCATCCGGATCGCGAGAAAGTTTACACTAGCGAAACTTCTCCGCTCGCGAAAAAATCCGCGAGTGACACCAGCAAGGCTGGCGAGCCCAAAAGTATAGCTGAGATAACCGGCAGGATTTCAAAATGCTGATGAGCAAAAAATGACAAACATTGGTTTCATCGGTCTCGGCATCATGGGAAAGCCCATGGCCAGGAACCTTATCAAGGCCGGCCACACATTGTTTCTGCATTCTCGCAGTGGCGTGCCCGATGAATTGCTCAAGCTGGGCGGTAACGCCTGTTCTTCGCCCGGGGAAATCGCACAAAACGCCGACATTGTCATCACCATGCTGCCTGATACGCAGGATGTGGAACAGGTGCTGTTCGGCACGAACGGCGTGGTAGAAGGGTTGCGCAGCGAGCTGAGCGATACGAAGCGCAAAAGCTCGATTGCGGGCAAGATCGTGATGGATATGAGTTCCATCTCTCCCATCGAAACCAGAACGTTCGCTGCCGCTATCAACAAGCTCGGTCATGACTATGTGGATGCGCCCGTGTCCGGCGGGGATATCGGCGCAATGAATGCAACCCTTACCATTATGGTCGGCGCAACGGAACCGGTATTCGAGAAGATCAGGCCTGTTCTCGAATTACTGGGAAAAACAATAACGTTAATCGGGGAGAACGGCGCAGGTCAAGTCTGCAAGATTGCCAACCAGATTATCGCTGCGCTTACTATCGAGGCTGTTGGCGAGGGCTTGTTGTTTGCGTCCAAGGCCGGCGCCGATCCTGCCAAGGTGCGCGACGCGCTGATGGGTGGGTTTGCTTCATCGCGCGTCCTGGAAGTTCACGGCGAGCGTATGATCAAGCGCGCGTTCGAGCCGGGATTTCGCATAGAATTGCATCAGAAGGATTTGAACCTGGCACTCTCCAATGCGCGCGCGCTGGGTATCAGTTTGCCCAATACTGCCGCCGTTCAGCAAATGTTTAATGCATGCATCGCCCACGGCGGCGCAAAGTTGGACAGCGCAGCAATGATACAAATGCTGGAAAACTTGTCGAATCATAAAATTAACGATTCGACTCAGAATTCACAAAAAGAATCAAATTAACCGAGTTTAATAATTGAAATGAATGCGCTCGAGCTTGTTTCCAGGCTACGCACCTTTCTGCCATCCGATGCGGTGCTTCATGAGACCGAGGATTTGAGGCCATACGAGTGCGACGGCTTGTCAGCTTACCGGCAAATGCCCTTGATCGTGGCACTGCCGCGAACCGAAAATGAAGTGATCGAAATTTTAGAGGCCTGTTATGTAGCAAAAATCCCGGTAGTAGCACGAGGGGCGGGAACCGGCCTGTCCGGGGGCGCGCTGCCGCATGCTGAGGGTGTGCTTCTGTCGCTCGCCAAGTTGAGGCAAATACTTGAGCTTGACCCGGCAGCACGTACCGCGAGGGTGCAGCCAGGGGTACGCAATCTTGCTATCAGCGAAGCGGCGGCACCGTATGGACTATATTATGCACCCGATCCGTCATCGCAGATCGCCTGCTCCATCGGTGGTAACGTAGCGGAAAATTCGGGGGGCGTACACTGCCTGAAATATGGGCTCACCGTGCATAACATTCTCAAGCTGCGCGTCATAACCATAAACGGCGAGATCCTTGAAATCGGCGCTGATGGGCTGGATGCGCCGGGTTACGATCTGCTGGCGCTCATGACGGGCAGCGAAGGCATGTTGGGCGTCGTGACTGAAGTTACCGTAAAACTCACGCCCAAGCCTGAAAAAGCCCAAGTGGTCCTTGCTGCATTTAATGACCTGCGTAGTGCCGGTGATGCGGTGGCGAACGTGATCGGTGCAGGAATTATTCCGGCCGGTATGGAGATGATGGATAAAATGACCACCCGCGCAGTGGAGGAGTACGTTCATGCGGGCTACAACCTTGATGCGGCCGCGATTCTGCTATGCGAAGCCGACGGTACGGCGGAGGAAGTGGCGGAAGAAATCCAGCATATTAATGAAATCATGGAAAGAAGCGGTGCTATCGAGATCAGGACGTCGCGCGATGAGGCCGAGCGGCTTAAATTCTGGGCCGGACGCAAAGCAGCCTTCCCGGCGGCGGGTCGCATATCACCGGATTACTACTGCATGGATGGAACCATTCCCCGCAAGAGTCTTGCAAACGTATTGTCTGGAATCGAAGCGCTCTCCGTTGAGTATGGTCTGCGTTGCATGAATGTCTTCCATGCTGGCGACGGCAACTTGCATCCGCTGATTCTTTACGATGCCAATCGGCCCGGAGAGCTTGAATTAACCGAGGAATTTGGCGCAAGGATACTTGAGATGTGTATCCAGGCAGGAGGGACAATTACGGGCGAGCATGGAGTCGGCATGGAAAAAATTGACCAGATGTGTTCTCAATTCAAGATGGGGGAACTGAAGATGTTTCATGCGGTAAAAGCGGCCTTTGATCCTGAGGGACTGCTGAATCCCGGAAAAGCCGTGCCGACGCTACGTCGTTGCGCCGAACATGGCGCAATGCACGTGCATCGGGGCGAAGAAAAATTCCCTGAGGTGCCGAGGTTTTGAAAATTGATGAGGCGATTTTGCATAGTCTGAAGACTGGCGACGATTAGACAATGCAATATCTCATCGATCAATTTGCCGACACCATTCAAGCGGCCGGCGGCGCTGACGAGCAATTAATAATACGCAGCGGCGGCACCAAGGACTTCTATGGCAGTCGCATTGTCGCCCTGGCCCTGGCCGATCCTCTTCCTTCACGTGGTGGCATTCTTGATGCTACCGCCTACGCCGGCATAGTCGATTACGAGCCTACGGAACTCGTGGTCACCGCTCGCGCAGGGACGCGGCTCTCCGATCTCGAAACCGAACTGGCCAGGCACGGTCAAATGCTGGCTTTCGAGCCCCCTCATTTTGGTGCTGGCGCTACGCTCGGTGGTTGTGTTGCTACCGGCTTGTCCGGTCCGCGCCGGGCATCCGGCGGCGCAGTACGTGACTTTGTGCTGGGAGTGCGCATGTTGGATGGTAGAGGAGAGGATCTGCGTTTTGGCGGCCAGGTCATGAAAAATGTTGCGGGCTACGATGTCTCGCGTTTAATGACGGGTTCGATGGGCACGCTGGGCTTATTGCTCGAGGTTTCACTCAAAGTGCTGCCGCTACCGGCAATGGAGCTTACGCTGCGCTTACCGATGAACGAGGCGGAAGCCATCGAAAAGATGAATTTCTGGGCGGGTAAGCCGCTACCGGTCTCCGCAACCTGTTTCTGCGACGGTATCCTTGTTTTGAGACTCTCGGGCGCAGCACCTGCCGTGCGCGCCGCGCGTGCGATAATAGGGGGCGAGGAGATCGATGACGGCGCCGTTTTCTGGGAAACCGTCCGTGAACAGACTCACCCATTTTTCCAAGCGGGGAAGCCGCTCTGGCGCCTGTCCATAAAATCCACAACCCCGCCACTATCGCTGCCCGGGAATCAATTGATCGAATGGGGCGGAGCATTGCGCTGGCTGGTAATTGACTCGGCTGATGCGGATGCCGAGGCCGTGCATCTCGCCATACGCAGTGCTGCGAAAGGCGCCGGCGGCCATGCTACTTTATTTCGCGGTTACGGATCGCGCGCTGCCGTGTTTCATCCGCTCACGCCGGCTATGATGAGTATCACTCGCGGCCTCAAAGAAAAATTCGACCCCATGCGTATACTTAATCCCGGCCGGATATACCCGGAAATATAAAATGCAAACCCATCTCGCCGACTTTATCAAAGACTCTCCGGAAGGACAGGAAGCGGAGGCGATACTGCGGAATTGCGTTCATTGCGGCTTCTGCCTTGCCACTTGCCCGACTTATCAGTTGCTGGGCGACGAACTGGATAGCCCACGTGGGCGTATCTATTTGATAAAACAAGTGTTGGAAGGCGCGCCGGTCACGCAAAAGACCCAGTTGCATCTTGATCGTTGCCTCACCTGCCGCGCCTGCGAGACGGTTTGTCCGTCCGGCGTGCAATATGGACGACTGGTGGATATTGGTCGTGGTATTGTTGAAAAAAAAGTGGGACGCAGCTTCGCTGCAGGTGCGGTTCGATACACATTGCGTCAAACTCTACCTAACGCAGGGGTGTTTGCTTCATTGCTGAAGCTGGGGCGGTCTGCCCGCCCATTACTGCCGGGTGTTCTTCGGGATTCAATACCGCGTATAAAGAATTCCCGGCCTGCGGGACCAACGCTATCTCAGCCTCCTGTACAACATCAACGCAAAATGCTGGTGCTGGAAGGCTGTGTACAGCCGACGCTGGCGCCTAACATTAACGCCGCAACTGCAAGGATATTAGACAAGCTCGGCATATCCCTCATCAAGGCGCCGAAGGCAGGTTGCTGCGGTGCGGTGTCGTACCACCTTAATGCCCAGCAGGAAGGGCTGGATTACATGCGCCGCAATGTGGATGCCTGGTGGCCGTATGTCGGAATGGAAGATGACGCAGGAGGAGAAGGGGCAGTTGGAGTGGAAGCCATTGTCATGACTGCGAGTGGTTGCGGCGTGACTGTAAAGGAATACGGCCATTTATTGCGCCATGATCCCGCCTACGCGGAAAGGGCGGCACGGATTTCCGAATTGACTAAAGATATCAGCGAAATCGTGGAAGCCGAGACCCAAGCGCTCGTGTCACTCCTCGCCAGGCCGTTGGCGAACACGGGCGACGCAGAAAAACCCCGGCTCGCCTTCCATTCCCCCTGCACCCTGCAACACGGAATGCGAATTCGGGGTGTTGCCGAGAAGATTCTGGTTGCCGCAGGCTTTGAATTGACTTATGTGCAGGATGCTCATCTTTGCTGCGGATCGGCAGGCACCTACTCCATTTTGCAGCCCGAACTGTCGCAGCAGCTACTGAAAAACAAGGTAACGGCGCTGGAGTCGGGCCAGCCAACCCGGATCGCGACCGCCAACATAGGATGCCTCATGCACGTACGAGGCGGTACGTCGTTGCCGGTCGAGCACTGGATCGAAATACTGGATGAAAAACTCCGGGACAAGGACACCCGGACAGTTGAATCCGCCGCGCAAGTAAAGTAATGAGATCGAGTAAAATTATTTAGCCTTGTGTCGCTAGGTAGCGATGCATTTGTAATCGTCTTTCTTCATCTTCTTCCATACGATGCCGCGGGCAATGACGCTGCTTTTTTGCGCTGATGTAACCCTATATAATCGGATTTCTTTCCGTATTCCTCTATTAGCCCGAGACTATCCATGAGTTCTGTCAAGTCTATGGCGAAAAAATCAAGTCCCAATCCTTTGCCGCCGAGGGTTATCAGGCTGCTGCGCGAGTCAACGGGACTTGCGTTGCTCGGCGTGGCGCTTTACCTGGTGCTGATATTCTATGGATATGAGCGTGCCGATCCTGGATGGTCCCACAGTGGCGCAGCGACCGTGCAAAATCCCGGCGGGATGGCGGGGGCCTGGCTGGCGGACTTGCTGCTATATCTATTCGGCGTTTCAGCCTGGTGGTGGGTGTTATTTTGTGCTTTTCTCGTAACGTGGGCTTATCACCGTATCGACGGGGGCATATTCGATCGTCGCCCATTGTTTGTTTCGGCTGCCGGTTTTCTTGTTTTGCTATTCGCCAGCAGCGGACTTGAAGCATTGCGTTTTTATACGCTCCAAATAACGTTGCCCCAGACGCCGGGCGGCGTGCTGGGCCTGATAATCAGCAAGAACCTGTCGCAGATGCTGGGCTTTACCGGCACGACGCTGGCGCTGGTAACATTGATCGCGATTGGCTTCAGCTTGTTTACCGGCCTGTCGTGGTTGCGTTTTGTCGAGAAACTGGGCGCGGTGATGGAGGAAAGCTGTCTGATCGTCAGGCGCCGCTGGGAAGACTGGCAGGATCGCCGCGCGGGCCTGGCCTCGGCAATCAAGCGGGATGAATTGGTCGAGGTCGGGAAAAAACGTTTCCAGGAAAATCCGCCTTTACATATCGAGCAGCCCGCCACCATGATTCCGAAGTCGCCACGGGTGATCAAGGAAAAACAGACGCCGCTATTCGTCGATTTACCCGATTCGCCTTTGCCGCCGTTGCGACTGCTGGATGAGCCGGCGAAAAAGGATGTGGAAATCCTGTCGACCGACACGCTTGAATTCACTTCGCGCCTGATCGAGCGGAAGCTGATCGATTTTGGCGTGGAGGTCAAGGTTGTGGCGGCTTATCCCGGTCCCGTCATTACCCGGTATGAGATCGAGCCCGCGGTGGGCGTAAAGGGTAACCAGATTCTCAATCTTGTGAAAGACCTGGCGCGCTCTTTGTCGGTTGTGAGCATACGCGTGGTGGAAACCATTCCGGGAAAGACCAGTATGGGCCTGGAGATTCCCAATCCCAAGCGGCAAGTGGTGCGGCTGTCCGAAATTCTCAGTTCACAAGCTTATGCCGAGATGGCGTCGCCGCTGACCATGGCGTTGGGCAAGGACATCGGCGGCCATCCGGTAGTAGCGGACCTGGCCAGGATGCCCCATGTGCTGGTTGCGGGAACGACTGGATCAGGCAAATCGGTGGCTATCAACGCCATGATACTGAGCCTTATCTATAAGGCTACGCCTGAGCAGGTGCGCCTGATTCTGGTAGACCCAAAAATGCTTGAGTTGTCGGTATATGAAGGCATTCCGCATCTGCTGGCGCCCGTGGTGACGGATATGCGTCAGGCGGCAAGCGCGCTGCGGTGGGGGGTGGCGGAAATGGAGCGGCGCTACAAGCTGATGTCTGCATTGGGTGTGCGTAACCTCGGTGGGTATAACCAGAAAGTCCGGGATGCAATAAAGAGCGAACAGCCATTGACCAATCCATTCAGCTTGACGCCGGACGCGCCAGAGCCGCTGGAAGAGATGCCATTGATCGTAGTGGTAATAGATGAATTGGCGGATTTGATGATGGTGGTGGGCAAAAAAGTCGAGGAATTGATCGCTCGGCTGGCACAGAAAGCACGTGCCGCAGGCGTGCATTTGCTACTCGCCACGCAGCGGCCTTCGGTCGATGTGATTACAGGCCTTATCAAAGCCAACATTCCGACCCGTGTGGCGTTTCAGGTATCCAGCAAGGTGGATTCGCGCACCATTTTGGATCAGATGGGGGCGGAGGCGCTGCTTGGGCAGGGCGACATGCTTTATCTGCCTCCCGGCAGCGGTTATCCGCAACGGGTGCATGGCGCTTTTGTCGCTGATCAGGAAGTACACAGGGTGGTGGAATACCTGAAGGCGCACGGTGCGCCGCGTTATGTGGATGGGGTGTTAAACTCCATCGAAGAAGAGGGCGGCGTGAGCGAAAGCGCTGGCATAGCAGGCCAGGAAGGCAGCGAAGCCGATCCGCTTTACGACGACGCAGTTGCGATGGTGCTCAAGTCGCGCCGCGCTTCAATCTCGCTGGTACAGCGGCATTTGCGTATCGGTTATAACCGCGCTGCGCGGCTGATTGAAGAAATGGAACGCGCAGGACTTGTTTCGGCCATGCAAACCAACGGTAATCGAGAGGTATTGGTTCCGGCGCGCAACGACTAGCCGATGTCGTAATGACTCATCAATGAAGACGACGTCACGACGAATGCAAGAATGCCTGGTCTGCTACTTTTGCTTTTGTTTTGATGCCTGAAACGAAGTTAAATTAAGACCGCCCGTCCCCTTGACTTGGGGGAGCGGGCGGTTTGGATGGGGCTCAGTTAACTACCCGATTACGGTACGATGCGGTTGTTGAGGATGACTTTGCTTTGGCCATTCCAGACGACGTCGGTCAGGTTGGAGTAGCGGGTGATGATCTGTGCCGCAA